>NZ_BAAHXO010000003.1:0-12502 GCF_054656775.1 Desulfurobacterium crinifex | reverse complement strand
ATATCGGAGTTTATGGGAGAGCTTATAAAGGCGTGGGAAGAAGGAAACTGGAGAAAAGACCCTAATCGATGGATTCTTGAGAGTGAAAACTACAGGATGGAAGTCTATGGCTACGATACCGTTCCCGAAAGAGCATTATGGTTTCTTCAAAAGTATGAGGAATCTGAAGATGGAGTTTTGATTCTGGACATCGAAGATGAAGATAAGGATAAGGAGGTTGTAGAAGAAGCACTTGGCTTTCTATCATTTGCGTCGGTAGAGCCAAAAAAGGGAGAAGTTTTCGGTCAGTATTCCGTAATTTCAGGCTTTGCTATTTATTGATGGGTTTTTAAAATATTCTTCTAAGCCTTGGTTTCAAATTGTGTTAAAACAGGGCTTGTTTATATAGTATTTCTTTAAGAGAAAGTTTTGCTATTTCGTTAAAGGTTTCTTTGACTCCAATACCTTTAACGGCGATTGCTTCTAAATCTGGACGATTAAATGGGTTTAAATCTGCTCTTAATGTTTCTACTGGAAGGATTTTGGGCAAGTCTCTTTTGTTGTATTGTATTACTAACGGAACTTCTTCTATTGATGTTCCTCTTTTTTCCAATTCTCTGGTGAGTTCTTCCATAGAAATTATGTTTGATTCGTGTCTCTTTTCTTGACTGTCTGCTACAAAAACGATGCCGTCAATACCTTCAAGAAGGAGTTTTCTTGCTCCTGCGTAAATCACTTGTCCCGGAGTGGTAAATATTGAAAATCTAACTTTGTGTCCGTTAGGAAGTTCTTTTTCTATTGGATTGAAGTCAAAGAAAAGGGTTCTCCCCTTTTCTGTACTGAGAATTATAGGTTCTGGACAACCAAGAATTTTGCTTAGCTGTATAACGTTTTCCGTTTTTCCTCCTAATCCTGTACCCCAGTAAACTATTTTAAGGTTGATTTCTTTTTTTCCGTGGTTAATTATTGCCATTTCATTCTTTTCCTTTGCTCGAAGATTTGACTATTTGTTTAAGAATGTTTGAATTATTGTGTATTTTTCGTCTTATGATGGAAATGCGAACATTAGTTATTACTAATACTGCTTTGAATTTTCTATCTTTCTCATTTAAAAGCAAGATGATCGCTTCGTGCTCCTGCCATTTGATAGGTAAGAGAATTAAGTGGGGAATTCCACAAAATTCCAATAGCGCTGATTTGGTAAAGAATTCTTCTTCAATGGACTCTATCCACTTATCAATCTTAAAGCTTTTGTAATTGCTGTCAAAAATTGAATGAATTTCTATTTTTTCATTTTCTTCTCTGAAAAAGAATATTTTGAGATTCTCTTCATTGATTTCTAAATATTTTAGTAACTCTTTTCTTAATTTGTGTTCGTTTAATTCTTCTAAGACTTTAATTACTTTGGTTTTTTTGGATTTCGATTTTTCTTGAATCTTGGATATGATTAACTGTTTGAGACTTTTATGTAGTTCTAATGTAAGTGTTCTTTCTTGTTGGGAATTGGGCTTGGGATTTTCTTTCTCTATTCTTTGTAATACCTTCCCTTGTGAAAGGATTTCTCCAATTATTTTGTTTCCTTTTGCCTCTGTTTGTATGTCGAAACTGAGATGTCCAATATGTATTTTGTCGTTGATAGAAAATCCCACGATTATCCTCCTAAGAACACTCTCCAATTTAGGGTTTAGAGATTATTGAAGAGAGTCCGAGGAGGACTCTCATGATTTATAAAGAAAGGCTAATGACCTCGTGCTCCCATTTTTTTGATTTGCTCTGTTATAAACACCTTTAGGAGTGGTATTTGTTTCTTTACGTCTTCTTCAGAAATTTCTTCTTGTTGGAGAGATTGTCCCAATTCGACCAATAGAGCCATTAGTCCCTTATAGTAATCTCTTGCTGAAATTTCTCCATTTTTCCTCTTGGCATTAAGTTCATTAAGCTTTTCCATCATTTCCTCGCTCCTACTCATAATTGCCTCCTTCTAACTAAAGTGATGGTTCATAGCGTTTAGCTAAAAGAAGGGCTGGTTTATAGTTTCTTTTCAATGCTTCTTACGGCAGACAAAATAATTCCGAGTTTAGCTTCTTTCGGTGCAAGAACACTGATAACATACTCTCCTTTAGCCGGAGCTATTACCAAGTATCCTTTCTCAGCTTCAATGGATGCCTGGACCACTTTACCTTTACCGCTGTCCCCCAGTTTAGAATCGCTGATGGCTAAAATGGCTGCTGAGGCTGCAGCTACTTCGTCTTCATCGAGACCGGAAGGTAGGTAAGACGCAAGTGGTAAACCTTCCGCGTCTGCTATTACTGCTCCTTCTAACCCGTTATCTTTTACGACTTGGGCAAGGAGCTTTTCCATGTCTTTTGCTGTTGCCATGATCTCACCTCCCTCTTCGTATTTTTGAGAAAGCAGATTTTCTCCGTTAAGTTCAGAATTCTTTCCCATTAAAAGTTCTGCAACGGGGTATGTTTGTAGATGTTCTTCAGAGCTGAAATTCTCTTTTAGGGAAGATTTTTCTGTTCCTTTTTTTGTAGTTGAGTTGTTGAATATTCTCTTTATAAAATTCATAACTCATTTTCCTCCCTGGTCGACCTGACATTTCATGAGAGGGTATGATGTGAGGGGTTGTAAAGGAATAGAAAAGAGAGGTTGCGAGTGGATGTTAGCCATTGCAATACAAGGCTTTGGAGCTCGGGGGGGGGGTAGTTCTACTTTTAATAAATAACAAGGACTTCGCCATCCTCCTCCTACCTATGTACTCGTTGGTAATTTCGCAGAAAATTGTAAAAGTTCTCTGTAGTAGTAGCAATGATGAAAACTTAACAGCTGTTAATTTTTATCTCTTTTATTTTCTTCTTTCGGGGAGGTAGTAGGTAATGAAAATCCTATACGATTTTGTAGTATGGGGAGATAGTATGACCTTAGCTTACATGTACTCAAAGTTAAAAGATGAATATCCTATCTATTTCAGGATGAAAAGAATTGATTCTTTAAAAGAACTGAATTCTTGCTTTTTCTCGAAAAAAAGAAAAGACCCAAGTAGTTGTATCGATGTGGGTTTGGATTTTATCTATTTAGGCATAAATAGACATAATATGGATTCCTTTATAAGAGAAGTGACAGAAGTTAAAAGATATAGAGATTCTTTTTTTGAGTTATTTGCTTTTTTTTCCATCGATTCAAGCGTGGAGAATAATGAGGATAAGCAATACATTGTGGAAAATATAGAAAAACTTTTTGAACGTTCACAAGTAGGAATATCATACTCATCCGAATACGAATTATTTTCTTTTGAATTTATACGTTTTCTGTTATCACTACCCCGTAAAAGAGTTCTTTTGCCGAATGGTAAGACAGTGAATGTTGATTTTTATCAAAAAGTTATTTCTGTTAGTGATTCTGATAGAACGTATAATTTATCTAATGCGGAATCACACATTCTTAAGCAGCTTTTTATTTCTTGGGAAGAGAACAAAAGATACGTTACAGAGATTAAGCTTAGAAATATCTCAAAAAAAGAATCTCTGCCTGTTCTATTATCCAGGTTACGTAAGAAAATTTTACTTCTCTCAGAACTTGTCAATACAGAGCTGTTTTCTATAAAGAAAAGCCGTAAATATGGATATTTTTTGGAGGATAAAGGAGTATGAAATGGTTGTTTAATTGGAACAGAGAAGATAACATGAGAAATATTCCAGAAGAGATAGAAAAACTGTTTGCAAAATTAACAAAAAAAGACTTTCTGAAAGCCATTGTAGTTTTTGACGAGGAAGGAATAATTATTTATTCTATAAATAGAAGCAGCCTTTTTCTTGATAAAGATGTACAGATGTTATTTAACTTGTTCAGAAACACTGAAAAAATAATTTCTGAGAGCATACGTAATGATCGTGTTGTTCTATTTAAGAATTTACTTCACTATAGGGTATCTTTAATTAATGTGAAATTTGGTGTATTTCGTTTATGGTTTGTAAAAAGCCAGAACTATTATCTGGTAGCTATTACAGATGAATCTGAAAAATCCATTAACATGGAAGAATTTGAAGATTTGCTATGTGAAAAGTTAAAAGAACTTGAAGAATTAAAGATTATAGAGTTGTATTCCCGTGGATAGAAGATGCAAAGCTAACTGTTTGTGGAATTGCTGATGATAGGGAGAAGGCTTTTGTAGAAGCAAGCTGCAGCAGAATCATTGAGAAATTAAAAGGAGTGAGTGGAAAAGAGTAGAAATAGCAGCACGGTTGAGACCGGCAATTCTTCTCTCATTCGTCATCCTTCTCACAAAGTTCTGGATACATTTCTCTGGTAAAAAAAGCCACTTTACCGCTAAACTTCATAATTTCCCTAACTATTTCGGGAATATGAGCATCCGGGTTCCTAATGCCTTTTATCAATCCCTCACAAACAGCCTTATAGGGAAGATTCGGAACAGCCTTCCAAATACTGATTATGTAATCTTCGGGATTTATTTCAACCTCATATTCCCTAAAGTTAGCAGGAATTACAATCCTTATCTTCCTCACTTAGCACCTCTCTACCTGGTCAACATCTGGACTCTTGATAGGATTAATCGGTAAATATTTTTGTCTTACCATCTGCATGCCATATTCCAGCCTTTCCCTTGATATTTTCCTTTTTCTGGAAAGAGGAGAAATCTCCTTGAAATTAATGGAAACAGTCATTTCATTAGCAACAAGTTCTGGAATCTTACGGTTAAGATATTTCTTTAGTCTAATCAATCCAGTAGCTTCTAAAATACCAATGTCGTTTCTGACATTCTTACTATCCCTGTTAAGAATCTTTGAAAGCTCATTGATAGACTTTACTTTCTCTTTGGCAAGTAGAGTTAATATCTCTACTCTCTGAGGAGTAAAGACTTTATAGAAACTCTCGTAATCAGAAAATCTTATAACTTTATCTCCTTCTGGAGTCTTAAGAGAAACCTTTACGAATCCAACTTTTTTAGCATTCCAGAAATCCTTTTTCATGATTACCTCCTACCAAAACCTTACGAATGGAGAGTTTAAAACCTCCTGTCCCACTTCCCTTATCCAGTCCTCGATATTAAGCTCTGTTAGAGTTCTAACCTCAGAAAGAAAATCGAGTAAAAGATTTTCTATTCCTGTAAACTCATACCTGATTCTTCCTTCATTACCGTAAATGTGAATGTGAGGTTCTGACTCATGGTAATTATCGTAGAGAACCACTCTAACCGCTGATTCTTCTGTTGCCCATTTGATAATCAAAACCAGCTTATATCTCAATCCATCTGTATAGATGTAGCGGGAAACGTCTCTCTCTTCAAAGAGATACTCAAAAATAACAAGGCTACCATCCTCTAAGACCTCTTGAAATCTACCTTCCAGTTTCAATCACGGTTCCCCCAGAGAGAATCAAAAATTTCTTGAAACTGTCACTGAGAAATATAGGCAAAAATAAAGGTTTTTCAACCACTGTTTTTATAACCCTCTATATATTCGATTAACGACCGTTTAAGACATAGATAATCCACTTGAAAAGGTATGATTCTCTACAAAGATTATCTCTCATAAAACTCGGCAAAATACATTTTTCACAAAAATGTTTCTTTTTCTCTTCTTTCCTCTTTGCAATTCAGTTACTGCTTTGTTAACCTGGAGTATTCCAAGATTTTTGTATGAAAGCTATCAAATCATACTTATCCAAGACTTCCCAAACGGTAGAGCTAATTTGTTTCTCTAATTCCCAATCTCGTGGAGCGTTTATGTAAAGCCTCAGACCGATGTCTGCTCCTTCCTCAGGTTCTCCAATATCAACCTTTACAGGATAGCCTTTCTTGTTTAATTCTTCCTGGATTTCATTGAGGATCTCAAGAGTTGTTTTCTCTGCTATCATCTATCACCTCAAAAAGATGGTTTACAAGATTAATGTAATCCTCAATTTCCTCGTGCAAAAAATTCATGTTTGTTTCATAATCGGCTTCTCTTCGGCGTTCATAGAATTCCTTGAGAAGTCCCAATTCTGTTTTGCTTAAAGGATTTCCATTGGTATAGAGCCATTTTTGGAATGGTTTAAGTATTCCTTTATGTTCCCATTTACCTTTGGGAGCTTCTCCACATACTGCAACCATGATGGAAAAAGCAGAATAATATAATCTACTTATGGCGTCCCTATAAAGATTAGTGTTGTAAAGAATCTCTCCTGCTTTTTTATGTTCTTTAGCTTTTTTTATCCAATTTTCTTTCCAGTTCATCGGTTTTCTCCTATGCTTCCAAGTATAACCTAATGGTTTAACATACTTGGCATGCTCTTAATAGAGGAATAACCCAGCTTCTATCGTTGATTATTTTCCTCTCTCTCCTCGTTGCCGATTCATAACCTATCTGAACTAAAAAAGTCCGAGAATGGGCAAATATGTGGACGAGAGAGGGATTTTTCTTTCAGAGTCCCAAATCCATTCCACTATCTTCTTCAACTTCTCTTCTCCTTCTAATTTCCTTTATCTCCAGCTCCTCACTCTCATCAATTTCCCCAATGTCTCTGAAGTATCCCATTTTTTCAAGAAATTCCACTTCCTCATCAATCTCTTCAATCAAATAGTCCCATGCAAGTTTTCGGACTTCTTCTATTTCACACTTGGTATAGAGTGCAGGATTTCCTCTTATGTCATCTTCGGTTACTTCTTCTCCATTTATGGTCCACTTTCTTTGTTCTGGAGAGGGATGCATATCCTGTAATGGTCTCTGACTATCTCCCAGTTGTCTTTCTCTTTTTCGAGGAATATCGGATATTTCTCTGGAATCAGGATGCAGAACGGATCTCCCTCGTCCTCCACTATCCTCAGATTCCAGAGTTCCACCACTCTCCCCGTAATCCCTTTTTCCAGGTAAAGACTCAATTGGTCTTGTATCTGTATCAGGTCTCTCCGAAGTTGTGAATTTTTCCTCCGAAGTAATGAAAGATTCTCCCGGAGTTTTGAATTCTTCTTCCTCAGTCGGGTAATGTCCTTCTGGAGTTTTGAAATCGTTTCCTGAAGTTGAAGATTCTTTTCCCGTTGTTCCGCCTCCTGTTTCTGAATCTGTTTCATTTCCTGGGTAAACTGTTCTACCTTGCGGTGTTGGGTGTAAAGGTAATAGTTCACTGCCAAGCTGAATATCAGGAAAATCCCTGTTAGAAGACTCACTTTTCTCCAGTGTTTCTGTTTCTTCTCTTCTTTTTGTAGTTCCTGATTCTTCTTGTTGATGCTCAGTTCTAAATCTTTCAGTTCTTTCTTCTTCTCTCCTATCTGGGTCTCCAGATTTTCTATATCTATCTCTATCTCCGAAAGTGCCGTCTTTTCCTTCTTTCTCTTCTGTTTGAGCTCTTCTATTTCCTTCTCCAGCTCCACTTTCTGTTGGGATATAGAGGTCAAGGTCTGCAATGTAGATTTCTTTTTCTCCTCCAGCTTCTTTATCTCCTTTTCCAGTTCCTGTTTCTTTTTCTCCAGGTGTTCTATTTCTTTCTTCAGTTCTTCCTTCTGAAGTTCCAGGTCTTTCAGTTCCTGAGATATTTTCTTCGATAATTCTCTCAATCTCTTCAAGTCCACGGTAATACTCCTGAATGGCATTCTGATAGGTCTGAAAAGTGGCTTTCATCCTTTTGTCCAGAGGAACAGCAATAATTCCTTTTTGGGGATGTCTATAAACTGCATAAGTTCTTTTCCTGCGAATTCTCCTGCCGTAAGGGGATAATCCTCCTGGCTCAATTTCCTTGATTTCAATTCCTCTGGATTCAAGGAAGTCGATGGCTTTTTCTATTTCACCGTTCGATATGAGTTTTGAAGCTTCTAACACAGCTTTCCTGATGTAAGCTTTCCAGCTCCTTTCTGGGGCATGTATTTCTATTTCACTCATCCAGTCTTGGGTAGAAATTCCCCGATGATAGTTCCGTGCAGTTTCTTTCTCTTTTTTGTTCATAAATGGAGAAAGTTCTTTGATTATTTTCCTTTTCAATTCATGAAATTCTTTCTGACTCAAATGGCGAAGTTTTCCTTCTGGAGAAGCTGACTCTACAATGTGAAATGCCGTTCCGTGATTCTCTTTGTGAACAGCAAAGAGGTGGTATCTAAGGGAATCTTCAAAGATTTCTTGAAGTAGATCTAAGACCTTTTCTATCTCTCCATCGGAAAGGAAATGCCCAAAGGAAACTACGAAGTGCTGAGTCCGATAGTCTCCCTGATGAAGGAGAAGAAATCGGTTGTACTCATTTGCAATCTCCCAACACAATTCAGGAGTTAGTTCTCTTCCAGAAAGAAGAGAAAAATAAGAGGGAATATCCGTTCGTATCTCCACTGCTTTCTGAACAATATATCTGGAGCGTCCAGCTCCATCTCCACTTTTATTCGCTATCCTTTTCAGGATTGCCAAGTCTTTCCTCTGCTAACTTGGTTTTCACGGCTTGAACGAGCTCTATAACCTCAACAACTAAATCAATGAGAAGTTTCCTTTCTTTCGCTGGTAATCTTTTTTTATTCAACTGCCGTGCTATCTGATTAACATTGCTCCCTATTTTTCCAAGTTCGGCATGTAGTTTCTGGCATTCTTTCTCCCTTTTCAGGTATTCATCTTTTATTTTTTGAACTTCTTTCTTAATATAGGGAGCATATCCTTCATCTCTTAGAAAGTCATAAACAAGTATTTTTAAAGCCTCGCTAATACTCCAAAAGCCAGATTCTTTTGCTTTCTCTTTGAAAGTTTCATATACTTCGTCCTCTACCTTTGTGCCTAAAACTTTCATTGTTTATCTCCTTAAATCCTTATATAGGGGGTGCAGGGGGACTCCCCCTGCCAAGCGAAGCAACGGTTAACCCGTTGCGAGCTTGCCTGACTAAATTCACAAATCCCGAAAAGGAAAAACTTTGTTTGATTGCTATATAGATTATAGCATTTATTGACATAAAAGTTGACTTATGATATATACTTTGTTAAATACCTGAAAAGGAGATGGATTATGAAGTCAAAGGAATTAATAAAAGAATTTGAACAGCTGGGTTTAACTCCTGAAAAGGTTCTTGAAATAGTTAGAAGATATGAAAGGCAAAAGGAGAAGGTTAAAAAGTATCAAAAAGAAGTGTATGAGAAAGTTTCTATTTCTATTAGGAAAGAAAAAGTTAATCAAGTATCACAAATGACTGGTATAGATGTAAAAAAAGTAAAGAAATACCTTGCAGCTTTAAAGTTAGTTAATGAGGTATCTAAAGAAGAAAGAGAAATGATTAGAGATGCATTACAGCAAATAGAAGGTAAATAATGGATTGGGAAAGAAAGAAGTTTCTGATTGAATTATGAAGTTAAAAAAAAGAACTGTATTCTCTTGAGGAGAAATTAAAATGTTAGAAATTATCTTGATAATCGCCATATTCCTGTTTCTATTAGTTGGATTCGAAATTATTGACTATACTGGTCGTAAGAGAAAAGCAGAAAATTATTAGCCTAATCAATCTTTTCTTTTTCTTTGAAATCAAACCATCAGAACATAATTTATATCTTGATTACATCCGTTAGAGGTAAAAATTGAGCAGGGATATATTCAAAGAACATCCAAGAGCTTACAAGGTTCTAAACCACCAAAAAATCTGGGAAGAAATTAGAAGGCTGAGAAAGAATCCTGAAGTAGATCTAATTCTCAAGCTGTTAGCCATAGGTTGTTATGATTCTTTAAGGGAATTTAAAACTTCCGAAATAGCCAGCATTCTCCACGTAAGTGAAACAAGCATTACAAGATGGGTAAAAATCTGGAACGAAGAAGGAATTGAAGGTCTCAAAAATAAAACGCTGATAATGAAGAAAGAAAGGGAATTAGACAGAATCTGCAAGGAAAGGCAAAAGAAAACAGAAAATGAAGATTAGGAGAAAATATGAACGTTCAAGACACATTCCTGAACAGATTGAGAAAAGATAGGATACGGGTAAATATTTATCTCTTAAAAGGAACTAAACTTGAAGGAAGAATTAGCTTTTTTGATACATTTACTATCCTTTTGGAAAGCAATAAAGGACAAACTCTAATTTACAAAAGTGAAATATCCTCGATTGTTCCAGAAAGACCTGTAAGGAACTTATTTTCAAATCAGGAAAATGAGGATTAGAATGAAAGCAAGAGAAGAAATAGCCAATGCTCTAAAAAGAATGAGAACATTCACAATCAACCAGCTCGTAAGAGAAACCTATAATCTTGATAAAGCTCATATCAATTGGGAAGGCGCCGTAAGAAGCTATGTATGGAAACTCGAAAAGAAAGGACATGTAAGAAAAATTGGCAAAGTAGAAGAAAACGGCAGATTGGTCAACCTCTACCAGAGTCTCGTAATGTATGCTCCAGATAATGAATTGAAATGGTAATCCTCATACTCCCTCTTTCTCCTGCCTGTCTATTCTTCTCAATGGTAAATTTAAATATTTAGAAAATTAGCAAAATCTAATTTTCGCCACATTTTTATTTTTAAGCCGAAGGCTTTGATTTATAAGGAATAAGTGTTAATTAGTGCAATAAGTGTTTTGTTATGAATAGTGATTAATAATGAATGAAAAATCAAAATAAAATGAAGAGCTAAATCAGCGTAGCTGGTAGATATTTGGTGTGCATATTTGGTGTACTATTTGGTGGGGAACGGGAAGAGGTTGATTTTCTTGCTTTTTTACCGAACTTAACCGACCTCTTACCCGAACTTAACCGACCTCTTACCCGAACTTAACCGACCTCTTACCCGAACTTAATTTGTATCTTTACTTCGGATTTTGATTGGTATAAATTTTATTGAGAATAAATGTCTTAGGAGATGACTGATTGCCGAACATTAGTCAGTTAAGATCCAAGTCAGGAAATCCGAAGCTTATAGATGTCAAGCCGAAACTTGACCATAATATAACGATTGCTGGATTACTTGTAACTGATGCTCACAGTGTTCAAAAGAAAGTAAAAAGAGAAGAAAAAGGAATTCTTAAGGGTCTTTTGGTAATTACTAAGAAAATATCCTCTGGTATGGTTTATATAGCTAGTGGAACGGAGTTTCCTAATGCTGAAGCTGTAGATTTATTGCTGTATCTAATTTGGTATTTAGAAGAAAATAATTGGGAAAGAGTTTTAGAAATTGAGAGTCTAAATAAAATAGCTAAGGAGGTTTTTGGAGTTAAAAGACTGGGGAAAAATGATATCTTGAGGCTTGAGAGATTACTTACTATGTGGAAATTCTATGGTTATTATTTCCCAAATTCGTTTGTATGGCAGGGAAAAAAAGTGACTGCTCAGTTTGGAGTAATAGAGAATTGGAAAATTATTCCTCAAGGAAGAGGAAAACCATCAAAAATTAGAATTACTTTTGATGAAGATTTCATAAGAATATGTAAAGAGACTGATTGGTATCGCCGTCCACCTTGGTTGGAGGTTAAGAAATTACGTAGGGAAATATCCAAAACTCTTTATCTCTTGGCTCTTGAATATAAACCTAATGAAAAAGCTAAAAGTTGGAATATTTATATTGATAGCGATATAAAGTTTTGGTATCGCAATACATTCAACTCTCTTGCTAAACATCTTTATCCCAAGTTGATAATAGAAGGTCGACTGAAACCTGCCATAGAGGAAATCAATAAGGAAACCAACCTCAGAATGAAACTTTATCAAACTGAGGAAGGAAATTACGCCATTTCTGTTAAAGAAGTAGCTCCACCGGGATCTGAAAAGATAGAAATTCCTTTTGAGAAGCTTTCCGATGAAGATAAAGCTATCCTTGTTGCATACGTTGAAGCTGTAGCAAAGGAAAAGAAAATCCAGAACATCTGGGGATTTCTACATTCTATGACATCGAAACAGGTAAGAATCTGGTTAAGAAAGGCTAAAAAATACTTCGAGAATGATGTTAGAAGTGATAAAGAAACAGAACTCATTGAAAAACCGAGACTTCTGGAAATATTGAGGGATTGGGGAAGGAAGAAATTGGAAGGAAAGAACTCCCTATATAAACTCTATTTTGGGGAAGATAAAATCCTCAAGGCTTATGAGAGTAACAAAAAAATAGTATTTAAGTGTGTTGACGGAATAGTAGCTGAGTTGCTTACAAGAACATATGGCAAAGAACTCAAAGAAGTATTTCACAAAGAAGTGATTTTTGAGGAAATTCAGTAGTTCCCTTTCTGATATTAACTGTATTTTCCAGTAATGGATAATGGCAAAGTCATTGAAGAGGTAGCTTGAAGAAGTTTGTGGTAAATAAAGATTCGGCTGGTTACAAAAGAGTTTTCTCCCCTCCTCTGGCAGGAGGGGGATATGAGGGAGAAACTTAGGGATAGGGCTATGCTTCAGTCTATGTGAGAATCCGAATTATCTTTCGTAGGTCAGACGATATGAAACAAAGCTGTAGAGGGCGAAAGAGCAACAAACGGCTCTTTCACCCAAGGAACTCCTCCTCGACTACAAATCTACTCCAAGTGAGGATATTATAGCGGAGAATTTTTGATTGAGGTTGAAAAGGATGAAAAAAGTAAAAGTTGTTTTTGGTAGCGAT
>NZ_BAAHXO010000002.1:0-119399 GCF_054656775.1 Desulfurobacterium crinifex | reverse complement strand
TCTTGTGCGATGATGTTTTAAAGGATACCGATGCAGAAAGTCCATCTAAAAGAGAAAAAATCTACAGAAGATTTAAGAGAACAATCATTCCAATGGCAGACAGAGACGCTTTCATAATCTTTACCAACACAATTCTCCACCACGACGATCTTCCTTCAAGGCTCTTAAAAGAAGTAAGAGAAGGGAAATTAAAAGACTGGTTTGCAGTTAAGTTTAAAGCAATCTTCAAGGACGAAAGTGGAAAAGAAAAAGCTCTTTGGAATGATTATTGGTCCTTAGACAGACTATACCAGAGAAAAACAGAAATCGGCAGCATAGCCTTTGCAACAGAATATCTGAACGAACCACTCTCTGAAGAAGACATGGTATTCAAACCTGAATGGTTTCAGTATTATGAACCAGCTGAAATAGTAAATAGAAAACTAAATGTTACAATGGCAGTCGACCCTGCCACTGGTAAGAAAACAGGAGACTATTCGGCGATTGTAACAGTTGGTAAAGACAAAGAAACAGGCATTATCTACGTTCTTGACGCCTTTGCTGAAAAGATTTCAGATTTAAATCTCACAAAGAAAATAATCGAGAAATATTTAGCATTCAAACCCAAAAAGATATTCTTTGAGGAAATTGCATTTCAGGAAATCTACAAAAATCAGATAATGAGGGAAGCGAGTAAAAGTGGAGTGTACTTACCGATTAAAGGGATAAAGCCAAAAGTAAGTAAGGAGTTGAGAATCCAGAAACTTTCTCCTCTCATAGAAAATGGACTAATCAGATTCAGAAGGAACCAGAAACTTCTGATAGATCAGCTTATCGAGTTTCCCAAGGGAGCTCATGACGATCTGCCCGACGCCCTTGAAATGGCAGTTTCAGGGCTTGAAAGGGCAGGAGAGACAAAATCTGCAGTAGCAAGAAGGTACATCCGAAGACTCTTTTAGAGGGAATTAATGTTTGAGGAGCTGAGAGAGGTAAAGGACAGACTTGAATGGCTTGAAGCACAACTCAATAGGGTGATAGCCATTGGAAAAGTTGTAGCAATTGATGAAAAGACTGCTAAGGTCAGAGTAGAGCTTGGAGAGAAGGATAAACTCGTAACCTACTGGCTTCCGGTTCTAACCACAAAAACGGAACTTGATAAAGAATACTGGATGCCGGACGTTGACGAACTTGTAGTGTGCCTCTTCACTCCTCCAAACTTTGAAAGAGGCTTTGTAGTAGGAAGCTACTACACCCTTGAAGATCCTCCTCCTGTAGCGGACAGAGACAAATACCACAGACGATTTAAAGACGGAACGATAATTGAATACGACCGTAAAAAACACCGTCTTTATGTTCATGTAGAAGGAACTGTTTACATTCACGCAACTGGCAACGTAACCGTAAAGACAGACCAGAACGCAACAGTAGAAGCTGGACAGGATGCGACTGTTAAAGCCTCAAATAACGTAACCATAAAAGGAAAGTTTGTGAATATCAACCCATAGAGGAAAGAAATGAGCAGCAACACACGGGTAGGAGATATATCTGCAGGCATTTGCAGTGTAGGTGCTCCCTGCTGTCCCCATAGCTGGATAAGTATTCACATAGCGGGTAGCCCTGATACTTACGTAAACGGCAGGGAGCAGATGAGACAGGGCGACATTGGAGCTTCTACCTGTCCTCACTGTCCAGTCAGCTTTGCTGTTTCTGGAAGTTCTACAGTTCTTACAAACGGCATTCCAACTCATAGAGTAGGAGATATTCACATAGTTCCCTGTGGAGCTGGAATAGTGGTAACTGGTTCAGGAGATAGTAATTCCGGGGGATAACATGGCAGTTTGTCCTTTTATGAGCAACTGGGTGTTTGACCAGTCAACAATGCAAGCTTCTTTTCAGGAAAAGGAATGTATCCAATCGGCTTGCATGCTGTGGGATTCTGCAAATAATAGATGCGGAGCTTTTACATCTGACCACATCATAAACATAGACAACAGAGGAAAATCAGCTCCTCTTGGCTATGCGGTTATATTGAGTCAGGAATTTATCCAGCAGGAAGACTTTGACGGAAACGGGAAGATTTACGGTAAGGATTTCAAGCTGAAAGACCCTCCTCCTCTTCTAAGGTCCTTAGAGCAAAATCCTGCGTGGAAAGAACCTGATACTGTGCTAACTCTCGAAGAATACAAAGCAACTCTTCCTTAGTTTTAGGAGAAAGAGGAGAAAGGCATGTTTACAGTAACCCCACCTGAAGAGCTTGTCAGGAAGCTGAGAGAGAACTACGCCCGTATGACTGGAAGATACCCTTCTCCGTCAGACGTTGAAGACTTTCTCATTTCCCTCATAGCCTACGACCGCTCTCAACTTGAAGGACAGATGAACTACTACCGAAAGCAGAACTTCCTTCGCTATGCACAAGGAGAAGCTCTTGACCTGCTTGGAGAGTGGCTTGGAGTGAAAAGACTTCCTCCAGAACCAGCCATTACCACTGTAAGATTCTATCTGGAAACTCCCCATCCTCAAATTCTCCTGGATACAGAAGACGTGAAGATAGTTTCTCCCAATCAGCTCATCTTTAAACCGCGGGAACCTCTTATCATTCCAGAAAATACGCCAACCTTTGATGCCCTATTTATATGTGAGACTCCTGGAACTGCAGGCAACGGATTCTTAGCTGGAGAACTTAAAAATCTTCTTCAACCTGTTCCTTACGTAAAGACAGTTGAAAACATTACCATTACTGCTGGAGGGAAAGAAACCGAGGATGACGAGCATTTAAGAGACAGAATTCGCCTTGCATCTTACCGTTTCAATACTGCTGGAACGAGAAAAGGATATATCTACTGGGCTAAAACTGCCTCTGCCAGCGTGATAGACGTATCAGTTTTATCTCCTTCTCCTGGAGTTGTGGAAGTTTACGTTCTAACAGATCAACTTCCTGTTCCTTCAGAGATACTTTCAAAAGTGGAAGAGATACTTTCAGCAGAAGACGTAAGACCCTTAACCGATTACGTTGTAGTAAAACCAGCCAAGCCTGTAGAGTTTATAGTTGACGTGGAAATAAAGATTGCCGAAGGATTTGGCACTCTTGCCACACAAATTCTGGATAGATGCAGAGAAGCCATAGACAGCTACATAGCAGAGACCAGGAAAAAGTTAGGACAGGCTATAAATCCAGACCAGATTATCTACCGTTTAATGGGTATTCAGGGAGTTTTCTACGTGAAGGTTAATTCTCCCGCCTATACGGAGCTAAAGGAATGGCAGGTGGGAGTGGGAAGAGAAAGGGAAGTTAAACTACTGAGTTGAAAGCCTGCTGAACTTGAGATTCAGGTAAATTCCTGATTTTTTGAAAGGAGTCTTCTAAATTTTTGGTTAGCTTTTTAGCCTCTGAAAGGGATACTTCTACTCCACCCATTTGTAAGTTGTAATCTGCAAAATTCCGTATATCTCTGAGCTTCCAGAGGTTTCTACCTTCTTCTGTCAGACCAACTTTGTATAAGAGATTTATGAGAATTATGTGAATCCTTCCTCTCAAGTTACCAGACTCAAGTTCCTCGAGTTGGGAAGGAGAAAGTTTCGCTTTTATAATTTCACGTATTTCAAGGAACACATAGTAGTATAGCCTACCGATTGCTGTTTTTTGCTTAGCATTATCAAGGTAAGACGGTATAGACCACCTTTCTATTAGATAAGAAATCTGTTTGAAGTGTTTAGGTTCTATCATCTCTACCATTGGGGAGAATCTCAAAACCTCACTATGGTTAATTCTTTTACAAAAGGTTGGATAAGTTTTTCTGCCTCTTCTTCTTTACTTAGCTTCCAGTCAACAAACTCGTCAGTTGAAAGATTGGGTAACTCCCCAACAATATAGAACACGGGGGTCTTCCAATCAGGATATTCTTCATCACTCTCGATTATAAGGAAAACACTGTGTTCTGGATAATGCTTTTTTAAAACATCAAAGGCTTTCCTAAGCCATTCTTTGGTAGATAACCATTCCTTACCCTCTTGGTATCCCTTATAAAACCTCAGGATACAGCCTGCACTTTCAGAAGATAAGATAGAAAAAAGAACTTTTGAGAACTGCCTGCCAAATTCCTTAAATAAATTGGCTATTTTTTCTGGATTTTTCATATTGAAGTAAAGTAAAGCCTCGTAAGCTGCTACTTTTTCTTTACCTTTTTGAGTCAACGGTAACCTCTTGAGAGTATTGATTACTTCCATCGCTTTTTTAAAATCTAACGTGTCTATATAGAGGTTAATTAGATAAAAGAGCAGCTTAGGAGATAAATAAGAATTAACAAAATTTTCTACAACTTCGAGAGCTCTTTTCTTATACCCTCTCGCCTTTAAAGCAAGAGATAAATACAGAACTGCATCTTCATCATCAGGTTTCCTTTGCAAATAGCTCTCGATTTCTTCTATGAGGGAGTCCAAACACTCGTCTCCGTCTCCCTGTAAACAACGGTTAAGTTTCTCTTGAAACTCAAAACTTTTATAAAGTGGAATAATCTTTGCCACTTTTCCTTCCTCTGTTTGCAAACAAATTAGTCGTATTAAATTTAGCATCGTGCTAACGAAAATTGACAAAAAAATATATCCCTGCATTAGACAATTTCTAATGATTATTCTACCACATTCTCATCGTGAGAATTAGAGAGGTTAGCAGTTTCCCGCTGTCTCTCCGAAGAAGAGGCGGAGAGCCTGGAAGTAAGCATCTTCTGGTAACCCCTAAAAAGTTGTTTTAATCCTTCCTGTTGCTCTGGAGTAAGCATTGAAATCATAACCGCCAGTTCTTTGTCTATTCCAGCTTTTTCTGGAGGGATTTCTTTAAGGTCTGGGTTCACAAACATTGAGCCTTCGCCAGTGATTAACCAGTGAATATTAATACCGAACTTCTTGGCTAATCTTTGAAGAACCTCTGCGTCAGGTAGAAATTGTTCGTTTTCATATCTTCTCAGGGTAGCTTCGGAAATACCTATTTCTTTTGCAAAGTTTCGCTGAGTAATACCAAGAGTTTTCCTGACTTTCTTTAACCGCTTACCAATCATTTTTTACCTCCTTTTCCAAGTTATCGCTCATTAATGCTTGACAACCGCTCAAAATTGACTTATCATTTCTATTGGTAGCACGATGAGAACATAGAAATCATATCAGAGGAAGCGATGGGTAAACCGTATTTCACATACAGCATAAACCTGAAAACAAAACTTCTCCAGAAGGGTTATCTCTCCCTGAAAGATTGGTGCGATAAAAGGGGATTTCCGTATAGACTCGCTCAAAAGGTAGTAACACTCCGCACTCCAGCAAAAGATGGCAAGGCTTCTGAAATAAAGGAAGCTCTCATAGAAGAATTCGGAGAGGAAGTTTTTGACCCACCTTACCCAGACTAAACCCAGAAAGGAGGAATGCCATGAAAGTAAAAGACACTCTCCCGATTCCGATTCAAGTAACGGTTTACTGTCCAAGAGAAGAGAAAACAATCACAGGAAGCATCTGCTTTGACTGTCCTCACTTTGGCGGTATCAAGACAACTAAAACAGCAGGCGGTATCAGGATTTTTATCGATTGCGGTTACGTCGAGATTGAAGAACCTGAAAAACAGGAGCTCGTTACTCTCATTGAAAAAACTCTTGACAGCTACAGAGAGCACGTTCTTAAAGCTTTCGAGAGGACACTTGCAAAAGCCCTGTTTAAGGGTGGGACAGAGATTGACCCGAAAGGACTCACAGAAGAGTTCAGAAGGTCAATCTCCATCCCAATAACCACGATCCTCCCATTAATCAAAATAGGCTCTGAATCCAGAGAAAACAAGAGGCAAAACAATGAATAAGTGTTCCAAGTTGCCAGTGGCAATTCTCTCTGCCCCCTTTAGGTTTGGTTGCATCGACAAGTTTATAGGTTGTCCCCTTTGCGGGGGACTCTCTTTCAGGAGGCAACGGTGAAAAGGATGTTCCCTCTTGTTCCAGCTCTTTTTCTGGGATTCCTTGTCTTCCTGATAGAAACCAGCAAAGCAAGTGAACCGGTAAGGCTTCTGAAAATCATAGCTGTAAACCTGATTCTCATCGGGCTTTCACTTCTTTTTGAAGTTAACCAGATTCGCAGGTTACTTGAAGAGAAGACAAAGAGAATAGAGGGTAGCAAAGATGATAAGTAGGTCTGCAAGTTTAGAAAAGAACAACAAGGGCAACAAGAAAAGAAACCCACAAGAGCAGACATATCGCAAAGGTGAAGATTACCAAGAAAACACTATCTGTTGCGAAGTTAACGGAGGCAAAAATGAAGTTCAAAACTTTTATCTCAAAAGTAGCACGGTATCTGATTTTCTTTTTACTGCAACCCATTCTTGGAACACTTCTCTTTCTTCTGTTTTCCACAGGATTCCTCTACTTCTTCTTTACCTATCTCCTGCAACTTGTGAAGAAGGAGTGGCAGGTAGAAGTGAAACTCGAAATTCCGTTTACAGACTACGAGCTCCTTTTACGAGTTCCAGAAAAGAAATAGCACTCTTTTCCCCTAAAGGTGGAAAGGTTAACACTGTGGAGGTTCTCCAATGAAATTGACCGCAGGTGAAATCGCTAAACTGCTCGGCATTTCAAGACCGGCGATTATTAAAAGAGCAAAAGCCGAAAATTGGAAATATGAAGAAGAACCAAACCCAAGAGGCGGAAAGCCACTAAAGAAGTTCATAATTAAGGAATTACCGTCAGACATAAAAGAAAAAATCCAATGTAACCTCAATGTAACCAATGTAACCAATAACAATGTAACCTGCGGTCAAAATCAAAATCCAGCCAAAAATAAAAAATCAGAAATAGCAATTGAAAATCAAAATCTATCCTTAAAAGATGGTAAACATGAAACTGCCGAAAATCAGCCAGAAAAGTTGACACTTTCAACCCAATTTTCAGCCGAAAGCGTCAACCCTTCACAGTTGACACTTTTAAATGTAACTACTCCAGAAAGCGTCAACAAAAGTGTCAACTCAAATGTAACCTTTCAAAATCAAGATATTACCAATGTAACTCAAAAATCCAATGTAACTTCCAATGTAACTAACACGAGTAATCAAGCCAATGTAACCTCCAATGTAACTTTTACTCCCAATGTAACCGAAAGCGTCAACGTTCCAGAGTGGATTCCACTTCCCAAACTTGCTCAGATCCTCCAGTTATCAAAAGAACATGTAAGAAGAAGGGCAGAAAAGGAGAACTGGACATACAGAGAAGTCCCCACCCGTGGCGGTTACCAGAAAGAGTTTCTTGTAGAGAATCTCCCCGAAGAAATTCAGTCAAAAATCCTTGAACACTTTATTGGAGTTCCGGAAGAGTTCATTCCTGCTCATTCGGTTGTAGATACAGAACAGCTCAAAGAGTGGATGAGACTTTTTGAAGTAGCGGAAGAAGAACACAAAAACGAGGCAAGAGCAAGATACAAGCTCGTAAAGGCTTACAAAACTTTCAGGAAAAGAAACAAAGAGCTAAGGGAAACAGAAGCAAAAGAAAGATTTGTAAAGGCATACAACAACGGAAAAATTAACGTCATAGAAGCCTTAGAGGCTGGCATTCACAAACTCACCGTTAAAACCCTCTACCGCTGGATAGCTCTCTTTGAAGAAGGAGGTCTTTACGCCCTTCTCCCTAAACACAAAAACAAGGGAAGAAAAAGAGCCATTACTCCAGAAATGCAGGCTGTTGTCTGGAGCTGTCTCTATAAAGGAATAGAAAGAGGAAAAAGGATTTACGAAACTCTCAGGTTTTACTACAAAGAAGGAAAGCTAAAAGACCATCCACCAAGTTATCAGGCATTTATGAAGTGGTATAAGGAGTTCAGGAAAAAGAACGATGCCATTATCAAATATATCCTCTCTCCTGACGAATGGCGTCAAAGATATATGCCTGCCTATGGCGACCAGAAAGAAGCCTACCGTGCCGAATACTACGGTCAGGTTCTAATGCTTGACTCCACAAAAGCCGACGTGATGTGTAAGTGGAGTGAAAAACAGTCCGACGGCACGGTAGTAGAAAAACAGAAAAGACTCCAGCTAACCTTTCTCATAGACGTTTACAGTAGAGACGTTCGATTTGCCCTTGCAGAGAGAGAAAACTCCTACGTTGTAGTTGATAACCTTCTGAGAAAGTGGCTTTTAGAGGTTGGAGTTCCAGAGAAAATAGTTACAGACAACGGCTCTGTCTATAAATCTGAACACTTCCAGCAGGTCTGTGAAAGATTCAACATAGAGCTTATTTACTGCCCGCCATACCAACCTCAATACAAGGCTTTTGTAGAGCGAGTTTTTGGAACGATAGCAACCCAAGTTTTTGAAGTCCTTCCCGGCTACATTGGACACAACGTAGCAGAAAGGAGAAGGATAGAAGCCAGGAAAAAGTGGGCTAAGAAACTCCTCAGAGACGAAGACTTTGCCCTTGAAATTTACCTATCTCCGGAGGAATTAAGCAAAAAGCTAAACGAATTTATAGAGAAACGTTACCGCAAAGAAAAGCACTCATTTGGAATCGTAGAACAGTTAATTCTCAACTCTCCTAAGAAACCTGCAAAAATTGAGGACGAGAGAGTCCTTGACATACTTCTTGCAAGAGCAGTTAAGCGTAAGCTTACGAACAAGGGAATCAGAATCCATAATACTTACTACTACTCTCAAGAGCTTGCCCTTTACCACCAGCAAAATGGCGACTGCACCGTCTATGTCCGTCAGGATCTATCGGATTACAGGGTTCTCTTCGTCTTTGACGAGAAAGGAAACTTCATTGCAAGAGCTTTTAACCACACTGCTCTTGGAGAAAAAATAAGAGCAGAGGTAATAGCCAAAACACAAAAACGTGTCAGAAAAGAACTCAATAGACAAAAGAAGGAAATTAAAGAGTTCACTAAAAAATTCAGTGCAGATCCTTATGAAGTTCTAATTACTTCATTTGAAAAAGAACCAAACCTAATTGCCTTTGACAAACGCCAGCAGGAAGAGTTTGAAAACAGGGAAGTTGTAAAAGCTAAGGAAATCATTAAGCAAGTGGAAGAAGCCGAAACTTTAGCAAGAGAAACAGCAGACTACCTTGATCCCTTCGAAAGAGCAAGAGTCCTGATAGACCGAATTCAGTCTGGAGAGCCGATAAGCCAGAAAGACTACGAATGGCTCAAAAACTTCTCAAAAGAAGAGAAATACGAGGAATTCGTCAAAATGGAAGTCTTTCCGGCATTTGAGGAACTTGAAAGCCAGATCAAACTTGCATAGAGGAGGTAAAGCCATGCAGGAGCAAAAGACAGTTGACCTAAGGAAAAAAGCCTGCAATTTCTGGCTCAATGTAGCTCTCAGAGAACTTGCAAAAGAGGAGGGCAAGGAAAGCCTTATTGAGCTTGCCCTCACAACAGCCATCAAAATCGCACTTGACGAACCACCGTTTGAAGAACCAACCCATACAAACAAGCAAAAGGAGGTTCGCTATGCGTAAAGACAAATTTGTAGCATCCATAAGCAACGTTACAACGTTCCTTGGGGTAATTGATGCATTGAAGGAGGCATCCCGCCTCCGTAACCCTTCCATAGGAATTATATCAGCTCCATACGGAATTGGAAAAACAGAAACCTGCCTCTGGTATTACACCCAGAACAAGAATGTCGTTTACATGTCCATCAAGGCTTCAATGTCAACAAGAGATTTCTTTGAAGAGCTTCTCTTAGAGCTTGGAGGCACTCCAAAAGGCAACCTTTACAGGATATTCAGCGAAATAGTCTCTCTCTTGAGGCAGGAAGAAGAAAAACCCCTCATTCTCCTTGACGAGTCCAACCGCTTAGTTGAAAAGAAAAGAATGGTTGAAATCCTGCGGGACCTTCACGACGAAGCTAAGGTTCCAATACTCCTCGTGGGTTCTCCTGAATTCCTTCCTCTGGTCAGGAAGTTTGGAGCTTTCCACAGCAGAGTAAGAGTTATTCGCCACCTTGAACCTCTCTCGCTTTCAGATATCAAAAAGATAGCCAGTTCCTGTCTCGAAAAGACATCTCTCTCGCAGGATGCTTTCAAGGTTTTGAAAACCGAAACAGGTGGAAATACAAGACAGGTAATCATTACCCTGGAAGCTCTTGAAAGATATGCAGTGGCAAACAACAAAGAAATCCTTAGCGACGTAGATGTCAAAAGAGTTTTTGTCAAAAACAGAAAGGCTTTTGAGGGGGCTTAGAAATGGCAAGAGTAGCCTTAAAAAAAGGAGAAGCAGCTGAAAGGATCTGGCGGTTTCTGAGGAAAGTAAATGATGTCTTTACTGTTAACGATGTTGCCAGAATAACCGGGGTTTCAAGGTATGTTTGTGGCTATTACTTAAGGTTTCTTGCCCGCGCTGGTTACCTTAGAGTTGTTGGAATCAGAAGTTCAACGAGAGAAAAACTTTACGAAGTGAAAAAGCTAACAGGCTGGAAACCAGTAACTGCTGACCACAATACTTACTGCTTAACAGACTACAACACCGATACTCAGAAAAAAATTCCAAAGGCAACCGGTAAGGAAACTGCACGCTTCAAAATCCTTTCCTACATAGAGAGCCTTGAAGGAGACTTCTCCCCAATAGAAGTTGCTAAGGCAGTTGGAATTAACCCAAAGACAACTGCAAACTTCATCAGGAAACTCTACAAAGAAGGTCTTCTTAAACAAACTTCAAAGCGTCCGAAGGCGAGGTATAGGAGGGTTCAATGAAAGCCAGAGAAGAGATAGCAGACGTTTTGAAACGTATGAGAACCTTTGCAATTGTAGATGTAATCCAAGAAACCTACGACCTGTCAAAAGCTCAAATCAACTGGGAAACAACTGTCAGAAACTACATAAGAGTCCTTGAAAAAAGAGGACACGTCAGAAAAGTAGGCAAAACCAGAAGAAACGGCAGGCTTGTAACACTCTATCAGAGCCTTGTTATGTATGCCCCTGAGGAAGAACTCAAATGGTAAGAGGTGAAAGATGAAAGGCGGGAAGGTAAGAGAAACCGTTGTAATCAGACCGGTTAGATTCACAGATCCAGATGGAGTAACCTACTTCATAACCGCTGGAGGAACAGTCTTTTTAGAGCTTGATACTATCCAAAACCCAAAAACAAAGAAAAAAGAAAGAGAGCAGAAGAGAAAACAACGCAAGATAGCCCACTACGATTTTTACACAAAAACTCTTCGCAAACAAGAAAAAGGTTTTCATGGACTGTTCCAGAAATCTGTGGCTTTTGGTTTCCCCTGGCACCTGTGCAAGTTTCTCCACTCTGAACCTGACTATGGATTGGGAACCCTTGAGGTTGTTTACCAGGGAAGACTCTATCAGGTAGATGTCGAAACGTTTTTCAGAGAAGGCTTCTTCCTTCACTTTAAAGCAAAAGGCATAGAGCTAAGGAGATTTCTGGAAATAACCAAATGGAGGGTGGTGGGATGAGAACTCTGGGCAATGCAGGAAATACTGGAGGAGAACGGGATAGAAGCTTGAACTCTTTTCAGGAGGTAACCATGTTCAAGGCGACTCTGGCGAATCCAGAACAATGTCCAAATCCAGCCAAATTAGTTGAAATCGAGCTTCTTCCCCACGAAGGAGGAGTGATTCTCGGAAGTGAGAAGAGACCGAGCATCAAAGAGTTCATTCGCTGGCTCGGTAAAGCTGGAGTGAAGAAAGAAATAGATGAAAACACAGATGGGACGGTTGATTTCAAGTTCTACACAAGGGTAATGGGCAAAAGAGCCACATGGAGATTAAGGAAAGTTTACAGGCTAAAACCTTGATTAGGGGGTAACCGTGCCAATAGCACGTAAGGACTACATCTGCTTTCTGTGTGAAGAACCGATAGAGAAAGGAGAACTCTACGTGAGATTGAAAGTGCAGACCTATTCAAAAAAGGAAGGCAAAGTTGGACTTGCAGACATCTGTCTCCACGACGGTTGCTACTACGATGATTGTTTCAGGGAAAACCAAATCATCTGGGAGAAACTAAACGACGACCCTGACGATGACAGGATAATAATTGACATAGTGAAAGCACCTGTAAGGATATGAAAAGGAGGCATGGTGAGTAAAAAACTCAAGTATATCCGTAAGATTGGGGAACTTTCCCCTTACCACGATTGTGAGCTTTGTAAAGTGGAGCTTTGTAAAGTGGAACTATGGGATTTTTCCCATGCTAACAAATGCCACGAAGCAAGAATTGAAGCGGTCACTACCGTTGCTTCTATTAGTTACGGTGAAGATGTGGAAGATCCTGAAAAATTCTGGAACTTGCTTATAGAAAAAGGAGACGAAACTCCTTTTAAGTTTGTGAAAATTGCAAGATGGGGAGAGATAGATATTACCGATTTACTTGATAACTATTTCCCCAATGATTTTAGCGTAGAAGAAGAGGAAATAGGTTATTTGAAAAGTAGCATTGCCACATTCAAGCTTAAGATTCCCATTTTTGTTGCCTACCAGATTCAACATCCTTCGTTTTCCTATATGAAAAAAGTAGATGAACCTTACGCAACTTTCTGGGTGCAAGGTGACCATGAAGCATGGTTGGACTTTTTCATCTATCATCTGCACCCGGAAAGACGAGAAGAAACCCGCCTTGTTGCAAAAGCTATGTGGACTCTTTTGAGAAGACATCAACCAGGAATTATCACAAGAATAGCCTGGTATCTTAAAAACGAATGGACGCAAGATTGCAATCCAATTTTCACTCCTGCAAGGAAAAAGAAAGCAAAGTGGTTTAGGGAAAGTTTCCTCAAGGAGGTGCTGGCATGAAAGTATTAGTTCCACTTCACAGCGACCCTGCAATAGGTGAAAAGATAACTCTCTACGAGAACGGAAAAGAGAGAACCTACCTGGTGGCAAAGAAAGTGCCTAACAACTCTGAAGTTCTCTACATCCTGCCGGACGATTTCCCTGTCTGCATGGTCAAGGTTCTTTTTGGAGCGGAGGCAAGGATAGAAGAACCACCTAAAAGAAGAAAGAAGTGGCAAACAAAAATCACTGTGGAGGTATGAGATGGAAGTGAAGGAAATTAGCTACGGAACAGAGAGAACCCCTAAAAGGAGGGAAGAGGTGGCTTATTGTGATGAAGGAGTCAGGAAACTTTTAGAAAAAACACCGACCCCTGAAGGGATCGGCAGAGTAGAACAACAACAAATAAACCTGACTGACCTAATTAATGAGTATGAACAACTTGAAGCTCAAATTCAAGAGCTAAACGACAGAAAACAACAAATCAGAGGAATCATCTACGGAGAGCTTGTAACCCAGAACGTTGAAGAAACTTCAGTTATTACAGGGAGTGGAACAAAGTTTGTTCTCCGAATCCAGAAAACCCGTAGAGAAAGGGTTGATGTAAAGCTCCTTCGAGCAGACTTAGGAGAGAAAGCAGAAAAGTATATCACCGTCACTGAGTCTGAATTTCTATCAATCAGACCTGCTAAAAAGAATCAGAAGGAGTTGAGATGAAGTTCCTCAGAATTAATGCTATGAGGCTTCTTGAACTTAAACTTAACTCTTTAAAGGAATGTTTAAATCCAACAAGTGGAATCAGAAAAATTACAGGAGGTGGAAAGATGAAGGGTTTCGAAACACTTGAAGAGGCTGTAAAAGTTTGTAACGACAATCCTGAACAGAAGTTTACAAAGCTTGGAGAAGCAGAGAGGAACGGGAAGAAATACCACCTTGTTCTCACTCCCGTTACAAACGGAGAATACTTCGTAGAAGTTTACGTTGAAACAGAAGAGGGATTCGTTCCCTACAAACACTACCTTCCGCAAGAAGTGACAATGGCTCTCATCTATTGGGAGGAGAAAGGAATAGAAAGACTGGAAGATGAAAAGTGGAAAGATTACGAACTGAAAAAGCTCGAAGAAGAAAACAAATGGATAACTGAAATTCAAGACGATGAGGAGGAGTAATCATGGACAACAAAGCTATTGTCGAAAGACTAAAGCAACTTGGACTCCAGAAGGACATTCACTGGGTAATCCTGGAGGAAAACGGCAAACCCTATGTTACCCTTGACGGACTTCTCTATCTATCTCAGAACCATCCTGAACCCCAGAAAAGAACGAAAAGTATAGATGCAGAAGTTCTTGATCCGAAACTTCCAATTGTGAAGGTAACAGTAACTCTTAACGATGGTTCTACCTTTTCTGGACTTGGCTCAGCATCAGATGGAGAAGATACAGAAAGAAAAATTGAGCTTGCCGAAGGAAGAGCCACATCCAGGGCTTTAAGAAAAGCTTATGCCCTTGGAGTTCCCGTAAAAGAGCCAGAGGAGAGCAATGCCTGATAGAAAAAACCTGGCAAAGATTCATATTGCCAAAAGAGAACTTGGACTTTCAGATACCGAATACAGACGGATACTCCGCCTATGTTTCGGAGTCTCAACCTCAAAAGATTTGAGGGAGGAGGAGGCTACCGACCTCCTCTCCCTCCTCCGGGACATGGGATGGAAACCCGGAAACACAAGAAAACGGAAAGGGAGAGTGGAAAATGATTGATACCGAGAGAATTTTATCCAAACTCAACGGAGCAGAAAGAGACGTCTGTATAGGTCTTGAAATCATCATCAGAAGCCACTGTCGGCTTGACATGGCGGAAGAATCCTTAATTAGAGCGAAAAATGCCATTGTTGAAGCTAAGGAGCTTCTCATTGAGGCACAGAAGTTTCTGGAGGTGAAAGGTGAAAGTTAAATTCAAAGTTAAATTCATTCCAGAATCCATTTTTAGACGAAGATACGGAGTACCTCCATCAACTTTTTTCCGAAAAAAGAAGAGACTCACAGTTTTTTCGGTTAAGTTAAAACAAAGATTTGTTTTAGTCAGGGAAACCAGAGAAGGGAATATCGAACCCGTTCACATAGACGAATTGAAAGGATATCGTCTGCCTTGAAGTGGTAACCTTACCACCTGCCATCTTCCTTTGCTCTATACTGAAAAAAACCTGTGTTGCGAGGAAAGGGAGATGGCAGAGTTCTTGCACGGAGTAAAGGTCAAAGAAAAACTAAAAGGCGTAATCCCCTTTGTAGAAGTTCCATCTGCAATAATAGGTCTTGTAGGAACTTCTCCACTGGGAAAGAAAGATGAAATTTTTGTAGTAAGAAATTGGGACGAAGCCCTTGAAACTTTCGGAGAACCTAACTCAAACTCAACAATTCACAAAGCCTTAAGAGCCTACTTTGACCACAAAGATTGCACCTGTTTAGTGGTAAGCGTTGGAGAAAATCCTGAAGAGACCGCCGACACAGATGTAACCGAAGGACTACAACTTTTTGAAAAAGCGAAAAGCACCTTCGGATTCTTTCCGAAAATTCTTGACGTTCCCGGCTTTTCCGATAAAACCACCGTAGCTCAAGCTATGTCTGCTTTAGCAGACAAGATAAGAGCTGTAGCTTTCATCAACGCACCCGCCGATGCCTCCCCAGAAGAGGCACTTAGCTTTAAAAACAACTTCTCTTCAAAGAGAACTTACTGTCTCTATCCGAGAGTTAAAGTCCTTGACCCCGCAACGGGGAATGTAATTTACGACTGGCTTTCAAGTAGAGCTGCCGGTTTGACAGTCAAAACAGACTTTGAAAAAGGTTTCCAGGTTTCTCCATCAAACAAAGAACTTAAAGGAGTCGTAGGACTTGAAAGAATCCTGACCTACGTTCCAAACGATCCATCAAGCGAACTTCAATACATAAACAGTCAAGGAATAATCTCCGTCAAAAGAGATAGAGACGGCTTTAGACTTTTCGGAAACTGTTCAACAGCTTTTCCAGCCCATACCCATCCGGCAGAAGTTTTTATAAACTGGGTAAGGGTTTCAGACATTCTTGACGAAACCATTGAAGACAACCTCGTTCAAACCCTTGACGAAAACATCATAGACAACCCCAATGACCCTACAACCTCAATCGTTTACAGAATAAGGGAATCCGTTGACGATATCCTAAATACCTGGAAAGCAAAAGGAATAATCATCTCTGGAAGTGCCGAAGTTCCTCTTGAACTTAACACTCCCTCAGAACTTGCCCTCGGTCAGGTTCACTACCGCATAAACGACTTTGCCGTTTCCTCACCGCTTCAGGGAATCACGATTGAAAGGGTAGCCAACTCCGACGCAATAGCAGAAGTGTTCCAAAAGCTATTTGGAGGTAACCAGTAATGGGAAACAGAATTATCTCCTTTGACCAAAATAAAGCTTGGGTTAACGGCAATGAGTTTTTCGGACTTGTAGAAGAAGGAAGCGTAGAAGCCAAAAGAAAGATGCTTGATTACGACGGTTTTGCCTTACCTGCGGGCGTTAAAGTTCCGGGAGGAAAGTTAGAGCCGATAACTGCAAAGCTTAAAGTAAAAGTCAACGACCCACTGGTTTTGAGGGAACTCAACAAAAACAGGGGATTCATACAGCTAAAGCTAAAGGGAAGAGCCACCGTTTACACCTCCACTCAAGGTGTAGTTGAAGACCAAGACGTTTCTACACGAATTAACGGCTTTTTAGAAGAAGTTCCCACTCCCGATTACAAAAACGGGAACGAAATCTCCAGCATGGAACTAACGATTCACGTTCACTTCCTTGAAGTAGCAGTTAACGGAACTGTGGTTCTTAAAGTTGACACAACGAGTGGAGAAGTAGTTCCGAGAGACCTTATCTAAGGGGTGAATGAATGGTTAAGCAAGGCGTCATAATCGTTTGTGAAGGTATAAAAAGAAACGGGCTCGTGGTAACAGAAGAAATCATAGACCAAGTAGTAGAGACCTTTTCTTCCCTTAACTACAAGCCCCCGATAGTTCTTGGGCACATAAACCAGTATAAAGACGGAGACCCGGCAGCTGGACGGGTTCTCGCTTTAAGAAAAGTAGAACACAACGGAAAAGCCTGTATCTCCGCAGACCTCCTTATAGCCCCATGGATAGAGCGGAGCGTTGAGTCCGGTGAATACGATGGGTTCAGCGTAGGTATTTACGTGGACCCAGAAAGCGGCAAATACTACCTCCACCACTTGGCTCTTCTTGGAGCAGTTCCGCCGGCAGACCAGTCTGCAGGGCTTTCCGCTGGAGAAGTGAAACTCTCTGTAAAGCCAGAAGACCTGATAATCCTTGACTTTCAAGGAATGAAACTTTCAACCTGCTGTGAAGGAGGAGAAAAGATGGACGTTAAAGCGATTGTCACCGCACTCGTTGCAAGTGAAGAGTTTAAAAAGGAGCTTGCCAAGGCGGCACAGGAAGCCGTCAAAGTAACCCTTTCGGCTTCCCAAGAAAAACACCAAAAAGAGCCAAACGAACTTGAAAGACTCTACAAGGAAGAGAAGATAGGGAGAATCAAAGAGATTGCTCTATCCGTTGGAATGAGTGAGGAGGGTGTAAAAGCCCTTGAAACCTTAGGTAAGTTATTCAAGCCCGTAATTGAGCTGTCAAGCGGAGAAAAACTCTCTCCCTTTGACCTTCTTGAAAAAGCTTTAAAAGAGATAAAGCCACCAGACAAAGACCTCTTAAAGCCTATAACCCTCTCAGCTTCAGAGCAAAAAGAAACCGACATCTTTGACCCGTCAATCGCCAAAGTCTTTACCGTAGGAGGTGAAAGATGAATGGAAAGATTGCTACATACGCAACCCAAGAGGTTACAGTAGTAGCAGAAGTTCCCCATAAACCTGTAATCCTCACAAAGCAGCTCAAAGCCGACCAGGGCGTTTTAGAAGCCGGAAGCGTAATAGCAGAAGATGCGGACGGCAATCTCGTCCTATACGACCCTTCAAACACAGACCACAAGGTAGTTGGCGTTCTAACGGGAACTGTTGACACGAGCAAAAACGTTAATGCCCTCGTCCTCGTTCACGGAGTTGTAAACGGCAGATTCCTTAAAACAGTTTCCGGCGAAGCAGATGAAGCCACCATAAAAGCCCTTGAAGAAAAAACGATTTGGACGATTTAGGAGGTAAGAGATGGGATTTCAGATTGACCTTTCAAAGTTTTTAACCCCTGCAAAGGTTAAGGATTACATCAAACGTTCCCCTGTCAATCCGAGAGTTTTCACAAAAGAACTCTACTCAAAAGACGTTGATACACATCCCTCTCCCGTTTACAGCATGGCTGAAATTCAAGAGGTTACCGGGAACGTTCCTCTCGTTGTGAGAGGCGGTGAACCCGTAAACGTTGCCGGAGATAAGCTTGCCTTTAGCTTGATTGAACCGCAACCGATTGACATTACAGACACTCTGAGTGCCGTTGACGTTATGAACATGATGGCTCTCGGAGACGTTGCGATTGAAAAGCTGATACAGGAGAAAGTCAACAAGTTCAGAAGGATTGTCCTTAACACCGTAGAAGCCCTTGCGATAGACTCCCTTGACGGGAAAATCAACTACAAGATGAAAGTTCAAGGAGGCTACGACACCTTTGAGGTTAACTTTGGAAAAACAAAGAGGAAGGATGCCTCCGCAAAACCTGAAAAGCTTTCTGAGTTTTACAAGCTATTAACCGCTATGAAGCTGGAGCTCCAAAAGGACGGCTACGGTAACAACGTAGTTACTTATGCCGGCGTGGACGTCTACGGACTTCTCCTTGACCTTTCAAACAACTACACAGGAAAAGCCATAAGGCTTGAAATGGCAAACGGTGGAATCATGGTAGGCGATGTTCTCGTTAAACCCGTTAACTCTGTCTATACCGACCCCCAAACAAAAGCCGTTGTGAAGGCAGTTCCTGACGACCAGATGGTGATGATAGACCTTGACGCACCATTCAGACTCAGATATCTCGCAATAGACGACTTAAGAGCTTTAAAACAGGCAAGAACCGCAAGCGCAATAGCTACTCCTCTCTTTGTAACCTATAACGACAAAGGCAAGAACATAGAACTTGAAGCCCAGAGTAAACCTTTTGTCATTCCTGTTCCGCAAGCCATTTGCTGGAGCAAAGTAATCGTATAACTTCCGGGGGCTTCCCGCCCCCAGTTTTAAGGAGCTCCCATGACGGTAGAGGAACTTAAAAGCCTTATTACCGTAGAAGAGGTAAAAAGTTACGTACCCAAAGACATTTTAGAGAGCATAACCTTTAGCAGTGAGTCTTTTACTGTTGACGATTCCGTCATAGAAAGAGCTATCAACATTGCCGCTCAAAAGCTTTTTCTAAAACTTAGAAAATGCGGAAAATCAGAACTTACAAGTGACGAAAAAGAGATTGCAAAACTTTACTTGCTAAAGGACGCCATTTACCAGCTTTATGCAATGAATGAAACGGAAAACATCTCAACAGACAAACTTCAAGAAGCGCGACAAATCTTAAAAGATTGGCTCGGAGACTGCGGAAACGAAGAGCCAAAAAAGATTACTACCATCAAGGTGGTTCGCTATGAAAGAAAATCCCCTTTCTGATAAAAAAGTTAGCAATATAAGGTCTTTAACAAAAAAGCTAAACATTGGCGACGTTCTTTTTGTGAAAAACTTCATAGAAGCACCTGTCAAACTATTTGAGAAGCCTGCAACCGAAGAGTACTTTGACCTTATAGAATACATGCTACTTGATTATCAGATAGAGACAGCCCTTGAAACAAGAAAAGCAGCAGTTCTCTCCATTCCCCACTTTTTTGACGGAGATGAAAACGCTGTTGATGTTGTAAAGAAAGCACTTGAAGATATTGACTTTGAACAGGATTTAAAACTCTTTTTAGACTTTCTACCCTACGGCTGTTATTTCTTCATAGTAAACTGGAAGCTTGAAAATGGCTTCTACAAAGTTTCTTCAATAGACCCAGCCCACCCAAGGTATTTCGCCTTTGATAGGACTACTGGAAAACCTGTCTTAAAAACGCTTTTGGGTTATAAACTTTTGCCAGACCGCCGTATTCTCTACTTCCGCAGAAACCCGACGCCCGAAAACCCGTGGGGACAGAGCATTTTAAGAGCATGCTATCCTATGTGGAAGCTAAAGTATGAAACGATTTACCAGCTCTACCTATACCAAGACAAATTTGCAAACCCTCCCGTTGCGGCAATAAAGAAGGAAGGAGACATCCCGGAAGATAAGATAGAACAGCTAACGAAAGACTTGGCACAACTTCAAAGTGGAGCTTCTGCCTTCTTCCAAGGGGTAGATGAGGTTATTACAATAAACCCCGGTAACACATCAGATTTCTGGACAACAATAGAGAAGTGTGATGCCGCAATTTCCAAGGCTATAACAAAACAGACTCTTACGATGAACAATGCAGAAGTGGGAGCTTACAGCCTCGGTAAGATTCATCAGGAGACCTTAGAATCCGTTGCCATACTTGATGCCCAATATCTTGCCCGTAAACTCAACATTACTCTAATAAAGTGGATACTTGAACTCAATAAAGTAAAAGGAGAATGCAAACTCAAATTTGAAATTCCTAACGAAGCAGACCTCAAAGATATTTTTGAAGCGATAGACAAAGGACTAAAAGTTCCAGCAAGTTACCTATACCGTCGCCTTAACATCCCCGAGCCTAAGGAAGGAGAAGAGGTTATAACTACTATCCCACAACCTATTTCTCTCTCAGGAGGTAAGCCCGTAAATTTTTTTTAAGTAACGAAGAGAAAAGCCCTCTGGAAATCCAGGGGGAACTTGTAGATAACTTCCTCTCCATAGTCAATGAAATCAAAAAAGAAAATACCGACTTTCTAACAAAAATCCTTAAAGAAAGGCTTGAAAATCCACATATCAAGGAAAAAGAAATTCAAACATTTACCGATTTTCTCCACATAGTTATGACCCTTTCCTTTCTCCTTGGACACTACCACGGAGCAAAACTTACAGGAGAAATAAAGCTATCAGACCACTTCACTCTTCCCTACAAAGAAGCAATTACTTACCTTCGCTCAATGATTCCAATGACAAGAGAGGAATTTAACGAGCTTAGTGATCACCTTAAATTCAGAGCTTTCACAATCGCCTATGTTTCTTCTGAAGACCTTATCAACAAACTAAAAACCATCTACGAAAAAGGACTAAAAGAAGGGAAAACAAAAGCCGAAGTTCTTCAAGAAGTTAAAAAACTCCTACCAGACCTTACCTCTGCACACTTATCTACTCACTATAACACAAATGTAATGACAGCCTACAATGCAGGTAAGCAGAGCTATTTCAGGAATAGCAAGTCCGTTCACTATCTTATGTATAACGCCATCCTCGATGGACACACCACAAAACTCTGCAGGAAACTCCATGGGACCATAAAACCGAAAGACGATCCGTTCTGGGACAGGTTTTACCCACCTAACCACTACAACTGCAGAAGTACCGTTTACCCTGTCCACCGAGGTGAACTCGGAAAGAAGTTTACCACCGTTGAGTTTACAAAAGATGGAAAGCTCCGTAAAAGAGAAATTGTTTTAAAGCCCTCAAAGCTAACTGGTAAATTCAAAGACCCACAGATTCTCAAAGAACACCAGTTTAAAGGAAATCCAGAAAAAGCAATCTACGAAATTCCAGACTCATTAATAGACAGAGCCTTAAACTACGGCATCTTAGAAGACCTAATAGAAACGGCAAAAGGTATATTCCAAGAACTTACTGAAGAGAAGCTTAAACAAGCCTTTGGATTTACTCAGCCTAAGACCCGTGAATTTATGAACTGGATAAAGAAAATAATAAAAAGCGATTGGAAACCTAAGGGAGAACTTAAAAATGTTGGTTGGATAGAAAAGGAAATACGAGAACTTGTAGAAAAGCTGACAGGATTTAGAATTAAAACTCCAGTGATAACTGTAAACGACAAAGGAATTCTCCACATGATAAGAAATGCTAAAAGTAGCCGAGGAGCAGCCATTTCCGTTAAGGATCTCTATCGGATACCTAAAACCCTTAATTCTCCAGAAGCGATACTTCTTGATACAAAAGATAAATCCGGAAAACCTGCTCTCCTTTTTGTGAAAAGTGTTCCTGGTAAAAAAGCTAAGTTTGTAGTTAAACTGGAGACTCCTGTAAAGATTAAGGTAGAAGGAAGGCGAAAAAAGATATTGGTCAATCTACTCAAAACTGCAGGACTCGTGGAAATTTCCGACTTAAAGCATTCTCGCTATCAACTGCTAAAAGGAAAGCTGGAATAAAGCGGTGGTGGGAGGACGCCCACCCCCTCCATAGATGCCACTCCTAAAAGGAGTGCCACCAGCCAGCCAGGGCGACTTTCTGGCTTTCACCACCGCTTACTAATGAAATTTAACCTGAATTTGACAGGATTCAACTATTAGCATAGCCTAACAAATTTCTCAACTTTTTCTTGAAAAGTAAAGAAATAAATGAGAAATTTCCGAGAACAGCCAAAAATTTCTCATCTTTTTCTTGATTTTTCCTTTTACACCTTTTTACGTTTCCTTACGCCTTCTTACGTTTTTCTCATTTTTTTCTTTATCATTTCTCATCTTTTTCTTTACTCCAGACAAAGGCATATCCAGAGTTAGTAAATTTCAGGTCATCAGGAAGCGAAAAAAATTGGTCAAATTTTTTAGCAAGGTTTTTTTGAATAGATGTGAAAAAGGAAGCAAAAGCCCCAAGTCCCCAGGGAACATTTTCTACAAGAGTTTGAGTATTTTTAATTTCATCTCTCACAATAACATCTACTCTCGGAGTGTAAAGAATTCCTACAATTAAAACACCTGCGATCCAGGTCTTCCACGGAATTGAAAAGTTGTTTCCCTCCCAAAGTGCATGCCAAAAAGAAACGAAAAGGCTCAGAGTAATAACAAGAGTAATCAGTCCTTTATAGCCAACATCATCCATAACTCCTTTAACAGCCATAATTATTTGTGTAAGAACATCTCCGTTTCCAAATGTGAAAACTTCCCAGGCCATTACTGCCCCCTCTCCATCCTAAGCTGGAACAAATAGTTATGCAGGAGATTGTGCTGTTTTAAAGCTCTATAAAGAGCAAGCTTTAGTTCAAGTTGTTTCTGGAGAAACGAACCATACTCAGATCTTACTTTGTGGAGTTCATCTGTGTATCTCTTATACGCTTCTCTTTTGAGTTCATCCATTCTGTTTTTCAGTTCTTCAAAGTAAGGTTTTGCTGCTTCTGGTAGAACCAGCTTACTGACCTGATTCTGATAGTTATCGAGAAGTATTTTTGCAAGCTGGGTTATCTTTGAAAAAGAGAGATAAGCTACCTGTAAAGCTACAACATTTGTAAGTTTACTTAATGTTTCTTGATAAATATCATCTTGATCAAGAACAATTGAACTTTTCAAAAACGAAATTATTGGAATATCTATGTTGTTTATCAAACTAATTTCTTCATCGCTGAGAGAAGTTCCTGTACATCCAGACGGTGGAACTGCTTCTCTTCCAAGAGATAGCTTCATCTTATAGCCTATGCAATCTATCTTGTTTTTTATTCTTTCGGTAAATGACTCTCCAGAAAACGGTTGACAGTCAAAAGGCTCTCCAGTCGTTTCATTGATATTTTTAACCCAGTAACTACCCTCAAGAAGCCTGTCAAGAAGTTCTTTTGCATCAGCAGTTGCTTGAGGACATGCATTAATACGTGTTGGTGATGAAGTATTTTCTTCTGCTGCTTGAGTTTCATACCAATCCCCAACTAAGGCTCTAACAAACGGCTCTAAATAGGTATATGCCCCAGCTTTCTCAAAGGCGTTATGAAGAAGAGAAGGCTGGAAGGAAAAGGTAGCCTCAACATCTCCACCATCATACAAAGCAGAATATCTGTTTATGAAGCTTCTGGTCTCATTGTTAAAGTTTTCAATAGCATCAGAAATCGCTGAAAAGAACCCATCACTTTCTCCTCCCGATTGCTTTTTGGAACTTATCCATCCAAGTTTTTGACCAACATATCCTGCCAACGCTTTTGCAGTCTGACACTGATTCAAATTCATTTGGTTTATCTGGTTAGCAAGGTTATCCAACGAATCAAGAATGTTTTTACAATCTTTACAGAGTGTTCCCAGGGCAAGCTCAAATGCAAAGGCAGGAGCAACCTGAAGAATTTGCTGGAGCTTTTGAACAAGGTAGTCAAAGTTCAGGTATGAAAAACCACCCATGATTATGTCTATCCCACCGCAACCTGCTTTGAGTTGTGGCGGAGTAAAGGAAAAAGGCTGGATATTTTCATTCGGAAACCTTATAGAAGCAGAACCACCTATGAAGTAACCCCTTTCCTGTCCCTGATAGGCATGAGGAGTTATGGTGGTCAGGCTTTCCATCGTGTCTTCCATAAATTCGAGCATATTTCCAGCTGGAGCTGAACTTGTTGATAGAAAAACCACACTCAATATCCCTGCTATTTTCTTCTTCCACTTCATTTCTTACCCCTCAAAACAATGTCTTTTTCTTTTTGAAGTTCCTCATCATCAAAGAGACTGTTGATTTCCCACTTCCCTGTTTTGAAATAACGAAGATAAAGGAAAATTCTCTTGAAAAGCCTTTCTTCTGTAACGAGTCCAGAGGCTATCTTGGCAAATTTTGGCTGATTGTTCTCATCCCTGTAAACGAGAACAATTGTTGGAGTTGTCTCAACTCTAAACCTGTCAAACATTACAGGATTGATTGAACAGTTGGGGAAAGAAGGAATACAAGCATTGTTGGTAACTGTCTTAACAGCTATACCGTAATCTGCCGAGAGAAATTTCAAGATTTTTGATTGCTCTTCGCAAAAGGAACATCCAGCAGAGGCAAAAAAGTAGAGTCCAATGTTATCTGCATTGAGTTTTATGTATCTTTTCATTCGTTCTTCTTTTTCAAGAGAAGCTTTTCTCCAGCTCCATGATGTAGTTCCTGAAACACGGTTCATGTCGTATTCTGGATGCTGGAGGATATAGTTCTGATAGGCATAGGCAAAATTGAGGGATTTCTGCCTCATAAAATCTGTCAGATAGACAACAGCTCCTATGTTTTGTTCCGTTGGATTCATTACAGCAATGCCTTTAACTCTTTCATAGAGCTTTCTGAAATCTTCTGCGGTTAGGTTATTGAGATACTTAGGCTTCAAAACTTTAGGATTAACTACAAGTTTCTTTTCAGGTTTTTTCTTTTTCTTTTCCTCTTTCTTGGGATCTTCAAACCAGAACCAGCCTCTTTTTGAATCATCGTAGTAAGTTTTAACCTTTTCAGCATAGGCAGTTGAATTTACCAGAATCAGCAGAACAGCGATTATTTTCCATTTTAAGCAATTTCTTCCCTTTTTAAGCATGTAACCTTTCTTTTCTCTTTGAACTCTTTTCAAAAGCCAAATCCTTGCACGAGGAAGCATCTTTTACCTCAATTCATAGGATTTATTTCGTCAAAAGAGGAGGAAATTACATCTGCAACAGCTTGCTCCTCTACATAAGAATCGTTAGCAGGTTCTTCAAATGGATTAATGACTGCCTGTTCTATTTCCTGCTCAACCTGTTTGAGTTTTCTCTCCCTTTCTTCTGGTGAATCGTTTATCGTTACAGCTCCTTCCACTTCTCCAAACTCTTCTGTAAATCTCCTGAGAAGCCTTAAACCTTCTTCACTATCCCACTCATCTCCACGCTTTTTAACAGGGATATAGTCTTCAAGCCTTCCTTTCATGTTTCTTGCAAAGAAAAAGGCTTTTCCTTTTACTCCCCATAAAGGAGTCCCTCTAACAGCAAGAAGCCCCTCTCCTACTTTCATTGCTTTGATTTCTTCTGGTCTTACAACGTAGTCATACTTTTCAGTTGTTAGTTCTGTCCAATGTGGAAAAAGCCAGCTAACAGGTGAGAAGACAGGGTTTTCTCCGGACTGCCCTTTTGTTTTGAACTTCTTTAGCTCCTGTCCTAAGAATTCAGAGTAGTATTTGGCTGTTTTATCATCGCCAGCTCCAAGAAGGAGTTTTACACGGCAGTTGTTGAAAATGTTGTCAAACATACCTTTCTGAATTCTCTCAAACTGGTCTATGGATTGATGGGCAACTACAACTCCTATCCCTGCACCACGAGCCATCTCGAAAACCTGCTGAAATTCCGGAGGAAGAACCTGAGGAGCTTCATCTATAACGACTATGTCAGGCATGTTTTTGACTATGTTGTTGGCATACTTGTAGGCAGCATAAGCCTGTAAGTCCATAAGGACCATTTTTCCAACGTCAAGGGACTCTCCAGAAGGGAAGTTCAAAGCCCTTAAAGAGAAGTAGATAACCTTTCCTTCCTGAAATGCATCTGAGATAACAATATCTGGAGTGTAGCTATTAAGGAGATTTGGATCCGAGAATCCAAAAGCATAAAGAGATAAATGTTGCTGGAGTCCTCTCAAATAGTTCTTATATTGAGGATTGCTTGCAACATCCTGAATTATGCTCTTTAACCAGAGTTTGGATAACTCATCCTTATCCTTACCGGATAGCTCCTGAGAGTAAGTTTCAAGGAGATAATCTATAGAACCAGAAATATATCTACCCTTATCGTCCCTTTTTCCAATCAAATATGCAAGGATAGCGTAAAGGTCAATGAAATTTGCCATCTTCCCTGTTTTGGGAAGAATAGAGAGAAGTCTTGCCATAGCTCTGGTAAATTCGCTCTGAACCTTTTCATAAAAGGTTGCAGAACCGCCAGCTTTCGGCATTGTTGCTATGATTAAAGAAGCCATGTGCTGCATATTTCCCGTTTTCATTCCCATATAAAACGGGTTGTAAGTGTTAGAAATTGCAGGTTTTACAGGATCCCAGAAAAGGAAATCATCAGGAAATCTTCCCTGATCCTGAAGGTAAGCTATGTGAGCCATTATGTACTCGTTATCTCCTTTAGGCTCAACTTCCAGAAGTCCTAATCCTTTATCCATTGCCTGCTGGGATAGTGGACCAAGCTGGGATTTTGTTTTTCCAGAACCAGAAGGAGCAAGAATGTGCATGTGTTCATTAATCCATTTCGCTGCTATTTCGGTATGAGGTTTGTAAAAAACTTTGAACCTGTCAGTTACTTTTTTCACATAGCCTATAGGTTTTGAATACTTGGCTTTACTGAGAATGTATTGAAGAAGTTTCCTGGAAATCTGGAAGTAAAAACCAAGATAAAGTAAAAGGATAAGAACCGAAAGAAAAATTGCCGTATGCCAGGGAAATATAGCTAATGAAAGTATAATCAAAGGAACAGCAAAAATAAGGAGAGAAATGACCATCAGGTAAGCCCTAAGAGTATTTCTACCTTCGCTCTGTTGTTGAGTAATCTTTTTGAGGTAATTCCTCAACTTTCTTATCAATAGAATAAGGTAAAACAGGAAAAGGAAAAACGGAATGGAAAGAGCAAGAGGCAGAATAATTTGATTATTGTAAATAGCAAGTAAGTCTATTAACTGCATAATCTCTCCTTCTACTTTTCGGAGAGATTAACAGGAAGAATCAAGTTTTGTGAAGGGACTCATGAGGTGTTAAATATTCTTTACATCTGGTGAGTCCCTCGGCAACGGGAAAGAAGCCCCCTTCTTTCAAGAATACGAAAAACTCTTTCTCCTGAAAGGTCTAAAAGGACTGCTATCTTATCAATGGGGTAATTTCTCTTAAACAGCTCAATAAGAGTTTTCTCTTTAGATTTTGTCAAATAATTTGAAAACCGAAGGGGTTTGTAGTCCATCCTTTCTTTTACTTGCCTTACAATAAAAGGAGTTACTCCGAACAGACAGCATATAGTCCTGATAGAAGTCCCTACCTGAAGAAGTCTTGCAATATAAATCTCCTCCCTCAAGGTAAGTTTTTTCTTAGCCATTCCGCCTGATCCTCCACAATTCTTGGTCTTTTTATGCAAGTAAAAAAGTCTTCTATGATTTGAAGAGCAGTCTCCATGTCTATAGGTGTTTTATATGCACTCGGGTTAAACTCTTTAAGAAGTTTTAAAAACTCAACAGGATAAGAAGTTTCTCTAAACACATAAATTCCTAATTCACGTAGATTCTCCCTGTTTATGTTATAAACCCTTGCAAGCTTTAAAATGCCATTTGCAAGTGCCATTACACCTTCTGTTTCCAATCTTGCAAGGAAAATCTCCATTTCTTTATCTTTTTCAGATTCGAAACTCAAAGAGAGCATTAACTTAACCTCCTTAAAAAGTTGATCATCGCAACCGCATATATAAGAGGTACTGAAACCATCTCTCTTTCTCTTTGTGATACCATTCCAAATCTGATACGGACATATCTCTGACTGGAAGGCTTTACTACAAGATAGCCGCCAATTCCCTCTATCTTTCTTGCCTCTTTTAACGCCCCAAATTTGAAGAGATCCAATGCTGTTGTGAATTGATCTATCCCAAGACCTGCAATCCGAAACGAAATTGTGTAGCCTTTACCCGATACAAGGGATAAACTTATTAAATCCTTTTCAACGGGAACTATTTCAATGACATAGTTCATTCCATCTTTAACCAGCGGTAAAGAAGCCTTTTCAGAGGTCGAGGAGGGTAAATGTCTTGTTAGGTAAGAGGCTATTGACCCGCACTGGAAAGTGTTAAGCAGAGTAAAAAGTCCATCTTTATTACCTTCTCTTACGAGAAGTCTTATTGTTGGCTTCTGTTTAACCAGACCAGAGATTTCAACTTTTCCACCTTGTGCAGGAATTGACTCTCTGCACAAAAACACTTTTCCGTTAATCTCCTGTTTTTCACACTTAAACAGCTTCCCCAAGAAGCCGAGCTCCATTCCTGCAGTGAACATGTCTTTTGCTATACCGTCAAGAACAGCCGTATTTTCAACCCCACCTCTGTTAATAGAAACTCTTAAACCACCGTTTACGTTTATCGTCAAAATGTTCTCTTTGGAGGGAAGTATCAGCTTCCCTCCAGTTTCAATAATTCTTCCCTCAGACACGCCATGCCTCCGTTAAAGAGTGAAAATGAGCCTGACTTTCTCAAAAATTTCATCTTCAAGAGGTATGTCAAAACCAGCAACGGTTAGAATCAGCTTTCCTGTTGATTTACTCTTCCACAGGGAAACCACTCTATCCCTGCTTTCCACTCTCCTCTTACTGTAAGAAACTGCTTTAAATCCTTCTGGATCTGAAAGAAACTTCGAAATTGCGAATTCAAACTTCCCCACCTGATTTTGAGGAATTACGTAGCTAACAGGATATGTAATTTCTACTCTGTCAGGATGTCTCACGAGATGAATCTGAGGAATTCTCTCAGAAGACACATCAACATGCTCCTGATCCAGTAAAACAACACCATAAGAGGCATTCTTCTTCATCTCCTTTACAAACTGATATAGAGTAGGTTCTCTAAGTGAAATTCTTGACCTTTGCTTTGAATACTTATCAGTAACAAGGAGATAAGCTAAAACACCTGCTATTTTCGTCTCCTGTGGTTTGTAAAACTCAACCATAACACCATCAAGGTTGTAAATAACTCTTCTTCTACTTTCCGGAACTGGTTTTCCAGAAAGAATGTCCCTTGCAAGAGAGAAGATTTCAAAAATTTTCCAAGGAGAAAGATTAACCTTACCGTTAAACGGTTTCCATTCTTTCCTTTCCTCCTCTGATAAACCTGAAGGTGCAAGAGGATAATTACCTTTCACTTCTAATGTAGTTCCTGAAATGTTTACCATCCCATCTCTTGTAGTTATCACAGCCTTACCTCCTATCTGTTTTTTCTCGATTTTTTGTTCTTTCTCGATTTAGACTTTGAAAGGTATTCTTCTGACAGCTGACCTATAAGATGATTGATGGCAAAGCTCATTGGTCTTAAAGGAGCTCGTGTTACAAGTAATTCCTCTTCTTTACTCTCCTCCTTGCTTGGAAGGTTTACAGTTAATTTTTTGTTTCGTTCAGATTCCGAAAGATGTTCCTTCTTGAGTTGTTTCCACTCAAAAGTATGAAGAATAAAAGAACTCCTTGGTTTTGGACCAGAAGCCACAATCCAATGAGTTCCTTCTGTGTTTCTCAGAAATTCAGCTTCTAAAATTTCCTTTTCCCTGTATTCAGTCTCCTTATTCATTTACCTTTTCCTCCTTCTTTTTCTTTTTTTTCTTCTTTTCCTCTTTCTTTTCCTTATCAGGCTTTTCATTAGCCTCTTCTTCTTCCTTCTGGTAAGGAAAGACAAGATAAGCATTTTCAGCTATGATCTTCGTTAAACTCCTTTTCTGTCCTTCTTCATTTTCCCAGCTCTCCTCTTGAAGTCTTCCCTCAATGAGAACAAAATCTCCTTTCCTAAATTTCTCCTTCACCTTCTCGGCAAGTCCGTTATAAGCTTTAACCCTGAAAAAGCTTGTGCTCTCCTTCCAGTCCTCGCTCTCCTTCGGCTTCCATCTGCGGTTGTGAGCAATAGTAAATTCTGCAACACAACCGCCTTTTTCGCCCTTCTCAAACTTCGTGTAACTCACAGCATCAGTGAGTCTCCCGGTAATTCTGACTTCGTTGAGATAGACATAACCTTTTCTTTCTTCCATCTAAGCCCCCTCAATCTCTATGTTTTCAGACTTCAAAAACTCCTTAAGAAAATCCATAAAGTTTTTAGAAACATAATCACTCGTTATACTGTCTTTACACTTCACAACCCACTTACTACCAACCTTCTCTAAAGCCTTAATGCCATTTTCTATAAACATTGTGTAAATGGTTTTCTTATCTTTTAACTTTTTCTTGAAGAACTCTTTCAGGTCAGAAAGAGATAACCCGGGTTCTGGTTGTTCTCCTTGTTGTTCCTTCTCTCCTACATTCTCAACCTTCTGAAGTCCTAATCCAAAAACTCTCCTGAATTTCTTGTAGAATTCCCAGAAATCAGATGAAGAATCTTTTAAAGCAAACGAAATTAGCAAACCTAAGAAATTCTTATTGACTTTCCTTGAATAGCCGTATTGAGGAGCTTTTCTATTAAACAGCTCATACATAACGGCTAAAGCTAACCACTCATCTCCGTAAATTCTTTTCAGTGCTGGAGCATATAGCTCTTCAAATATCTTCAGATTTTCTAAAGTAAAAACTTCTGGATAGGCTTTTCTCAGCTCTGGAAGTAACCTTTTCAGAGTATCTCTTATCTTTCCAAGTTCTTTCTTATCCAGACGTTCGGCAAAATTAGGCTTTACTAACTCGCCCGCCTTTTCTTTATTTTTAAAGCCGTTAGGCTTTTTATAGGTGAAATCGCTCTTACTTTTTGTTTTACCTTTTGACTTATTTTCTTCTCTTTCTCTCTTCTGCCTGTTCTTCCTCTTTTCTTTCTCGTTGCCGTTGTCCTTGCTTTGAGGTTGAACGTTGGTTCTGGTTTTTCCTAATGACTTTAATAGCTCAACGAGATTCCAGAATTTTTCGCCGCCGCCAATATATATGTCGTCGTATTCCATATTTTTAGTCTTATTCCTTTCTATACTCTTAGTCTTATTCCTATCCTTAGACTTATTCCTATGTGTCTCCCTATTGGAGAATTTTTGTCTCCCTATTGGAGTTTTTTCGCCTGTGTTCGTCTCCCTATTGGAGAATTTTTGTCTCCCTATTGGAGTTTTTTCGCTTGTCGCCTCATTGGAGGTTTTTTGTCGCCCTATCGGAGATTTTTCACCTGTTGCCTCGTTTGGAACTTTTTGGGGATTTATTGGTTCAACCGGGAATTTCCAGTTTTTGATAAATGGATGTCCTTCCCAATTGCGTAAGATGTTAAGAAGGATTCCTCTGTTCCATTCATCCAGCCTGGTTATTCTGAATTTAAGTCTTCTTCCGTTATTAACTCTTTCTATTACCCTTGCTTCTTCTAATTCTAAAAGGTAGCCCTTGATCCTTCCTTTCCCTACTGCAAGAACTCTGGCAAGTTCTCTTGCGGAAACTTCTGATTCTGCTTTCCCATTAAGAAGACTTCCATTCCTCGCTTTTCTATGGAGATAGAGCAGGATCGCTTTTGCCTGAGCAGAGATAGGAAGTAGAAGAGCTATGTTATAGAAAGCGAAAGTTCCACCGTGACTAACTTTGTGTCTAAAAGATTCAGCTACTATTGTTTGATCTATTAAATAGCATTGAGTTCCGCCTTTTCTTCCTTTTCGTGTTATAAATTCTCCTCCGTTAAGGAGAATTCCTGTGTTTTCTGCTTCTGTTCTAAGCCGTTCGAAAAGCTTATTGACGTTAGTAATGAATAGATTAACAGTGTTATAGCTGTTAGTCTCTAATATTTTCATTAGCTCTTTTTGTGTCGTTATTGCTTTTTCTTTGTTAAAGCTAAGAGCATATAAATAGGACAATCCCACTATGAATCTTGTTTTCCAGCCTTGAATTCCGAGCTCTTCAGGAATGTGAAAGAGAGCATCAGGCATTCGGCAGAAGCCAGATGTAAATTGATTAATTTCAACTTTTTGGGAGTCGAAATTATTGAAATCTTGATTATTAGGACATATAATATCCTTACGCATGGTAGAGACTCCTTTGTGTTAAGTGTTCTTGTAGCCCGGTGGGGTTGCCAGCCCCACCAAAAAATTTTCTCATTTTTCTTTCAATTGTCAAAGAGGCCAAGCCCCTACCTTCTTTTTTCTTTTGTGTCGTTCCTTTTTTCTTAATTCGGAGAATGGAGATAGGAAGGACGCTTTTTGTTGATAGTGAGTCTAAGAATTGAAGAAGTGAATTTGAATTGATAGTATACTTAGACTGCTGTTTCCTCTTCCTCAGACAGTCAGCCGTAGGCATACTACTCCTCCTGTGAGTTTTTTGACTCAAAAGAGGCTTTACACCTGAACCTGAAAAAAGACTGACTGCCTGAGGAAAAGAAAAACTTAACTGACTACCTATTTCAGTCCCATACTGCTCTGGGTTATCGGGACTGAGTAAAAGTTTAATTAACAGCCTCTGAACAAAAGTATATAATCTTTCTTGATTTGAATCAACTGTCGAAATCATAGTAGTTCCTCCAGAAAGGATCAACTTTACCCGAAAGACCTGCCTTGTCTATTGTTATGAGGATTTCTTGAAGAGTTTTTCTGCTTTTTTCGTTTCTTCGTGTAGTTCCGGGAGGAAATCCATTATAAATCCATCGTAAAACACTACTGTAAACAAGATTTTTTTTCTTGCACCAATCTTCTAATTTTTCTCCCTCGATAAGGAGAGCTGCAAAGAAGATGTCTCGTAGTCTTTGTAGCTTGCTCCTACTCATAATTTTCCTCTGTGTAATAATTGATGGTAGTGCTAATAAGATTTTATGCTGTTTAATCAAGTGAGTCAATTGTAGGTCAACTTATTGTTTTATAAACATACCTTGAGTAAAAGGAGAGCCCGTTGGGAGAGTTCAGTCAGAAGGCTCTGGGAAGGAGAATTGCTTACCTGCGTAAGAAGTTAGGTTTGAAACAGAAGGATTTAGCTTCTTTCTTAGGTAAGACTGTTGCTGCTGTCGCAAGTTGGGAAGTAGGAAGGAATCTTGTTCCTACAGATGTTGTTGCTAAACTTGTGAAAGAGTACAAAGTCAATCCTCTTTGGCTATTTTTTGGAGAGGGACCTATCTTTTTAGGAGATATTCTTTCTGCTACTGAGAAAAAAGAAGAGCTTACTGATCAAGAAATTCTCAAAATAATAAAAAAGCTTGATCTTGAGTCGGTTATTGATGACCTAATAAAAGGGAGTGAATATTATGCCAGAGTAGGGATTAGGTTGAGGGAGATATTGGAAAAGATAAGGACGGAAGAAGATTGAGGAGGTTACAGAGGAGGTTACAGTTGTGAAATTGTTCTATAAATTCAAATATCTATCACAAATTTTGCAATTGGTTGGTTTTTTAACATTGCTGTTATTTGCAGCATCTATTTCACTGGCAGAAGATGTATATAAATTGGCTGCTAAAGAATTCAAGAATAAGAATTATGAAAAAGTAATAGACCTCTTTTATCCTTTGTGTAAAAAAGGAGATAAGGTAGCTTGTGGTAATATCGGTATAGCTTATGAGTATGCCAATGACACTTGCAAAGCAATCTCATTCTATAAGAAATCGTGCAATATGGGATTTGGAGAAGCGTGTTATCGACTTGGAGAACTTTATAGAACTAAAGGAAAGTTTAATCGCTCACTAATATTTCATGAAAAAGCCTGTAATTACAATAAATTTGAAAGTTGCTATATCGCAGCATCATTAATTATATACAATAATGAAAAGAAGAAAGTAGATAAGAGTGACATAAAAAAAGCACTTAAAATGTTTAAAAAAGCCTGTAATAATAAGATTTATGATGCTTGCTTAGAAGAAGGTATACTTTACATGAAAAAAGGCGAAGATGAGGATGTAAAAACTGCTTCTTACCTGTTTGATTTAGCATGTAGAAATAATATTGCAGAAGGTTGTTTAAATTTGGGAAATTTATATCTAAACGGTAAAGGGGTTAAAAAAGATCCTGTAAAAGCTTTTAGTTTGTTTAAACGGGCATGCAACTTGAATTTTCTTCCAGGATGTCTTCTTCTTGGGACCATGTATGAGAATGGAATTGGGGTACTTCCAGATATGTTATTAGCAGAAAAATACTACACAATGTCTTGCAATGGTGGTTTTATACCTGCTTGTGTGGATCTTGGTTTGTTCTATTCAAGAAAGAAAGAATTTAGCAAAGCATTGAAGTTGTATAAAATGACCTGTGATAACAATGTAGCTCTGGGTTGCAGGAATTTAGCAATAGCTTATAGGTCTGGAGAAGGTATCTCTCGTGATATGGATAAAGCAATAAAACTTTATAAGAAAGCATGTGCATTAGGGGATAAAGGAAGCTGTAATTACATAGAAATATGGGCTTCTGAGCCAAGACTTTTTGATATGCCGATAGGGGCGACCACAGAAAAAGAATTTCTCTATGTTGCAAAACAAAAGCATTGGAGACTTAAGAAAGAAAATTGGATCATCGCAAATGGCATAGTCAATCCAGAAGTTACTGGTTATGCAGTGTCTGGAATAAATCTTAGGTATCTTTCAAAGTCAACTTTTTGGTTTGTTCGGGTTCCACCATCTTCTCTTGATGAGAGTATTCTGTGGAAAGTTAACTATAAATTTGATGGTAATCGCTCTGCATGTAGCGAGTATGCAAAAATTTTAAAATCAAAATATGGAACTCCATCAGAAGATTACATTTTGAATAAAACAAGAGAGATTACTATATGGGATTTCAAATATTCCATGATTGTGCTGTCTTGTCCACTTAGAGAGAACCAATTCGATTTAATCTATCTTAATAAAGAAATCAGGGATTATGTAAATAAAAAGGACGAATCTCTGCTGAAAGTAAAATCTCGCTCTTATGAAGGGCTTTGATTACATTTAATTAGAGTAAGGAACAGAAACTGTTAAGAAAGTTCGCACTGCAAAAGGTAGTGTACGATAATTTGTGTAAGATGAAAAAAAGAGGGAAATTAACAGTTCTGCTGTTTCCCTATGGGAACTTTCCTTTCTCTGCTGTCCCTTTATGGGAACGTTCACTGTCCTTCCGGAACCTCTTTTGCTTCGGCCCACTATATTTTCAAATGCCAATCGTTTCTAACGTTTCTTTCGTCTATATGGAGGGTAATTGGCTTTTGGGGATCTTTTTCGAGATAAGAATTGCTTTTTGTATTTTTCAAATGCATTGAAAGCTTCATGTGCACGTTTGATTGCCCTTTCTGCAGAGCGTTTGATAACAGGAGAATGGCGATGATAATCAGCTTTCTCACGTAATCCCTTTAGTTCTCTTAGGCACTCTCCAAGTTCTTGAGATTCCTCTTCGAGAAAAGTAATTAACTTGTCGTGGCTTCCTTTATATTCTCGTTTAGGATTGTAAGGTAAGTTATTTTCTTTAAAAAAGTCTTCTATTTCTTTGAAAATACTGTAGTAAGAACGGCTGCAGATGGTCCTGTAAATAGCTTCTTTCACATCTGAATTTTGACTATCTTTATTTTCATCATTCGGATTTGAATTAGGATTAGTATCTTCTATATCTAACAACTTTTCAGAAAATAGAAGATAATCTTTCCAGTTGAACATTCCTATTCCTTTTCTATGAAATCTGCAGCTATGTTAATGAAAGTTAAAGTTTCAAAAAATTTATACAAAATCTTGTAAGCTTCGCTCATTTTCTTATCTATTATTTCATCTGGAACGTTCATTGGAAACTGGATATAAATGAAGATATTGTTGTCTCTAATAAGTAGTTCTGCACGTAGTTTGTTCTTTTTGAGCCATATATCAAAGTCTTTTATAAAATGTGATAGAGTAAGTAATTCTTCAAGATTTAAATTTTTAGCATAATTTATAAGTTCTTCTTTAAAGGAGATATTTTCAGCTTTAAAAATTTTAGATAGGGTTTTTATAGATAACTGAGGGGTAGATTCTCTTGATTGGAGAACTATCCATTCTTTTTCTACTTTTGGGACTATATCAGCTTTTTCTTTATCTATTGATTTCTTTGTTAGAAAAACATAAGGCTCTTCTGCTAAGAAGTAAGCAACGGGTTTTCTTATCAGGTGATACCTTATGGGTGAGATAATTTTCTCTTCGGATTTGTTCTTCATAAACACCTCCTCTGCGGTCGGAAACCCTGCTTTTCAAAGCAGAGAGGAGACCGCAAATGTGTTAAAATAACTTTGACCCCAAAGGCACTCTCCGCTAAAGCGGAGAGAAACGGTTTCGGGGTAAACGAAAGTAGTTAGCACTATCCAGCATAAGCTGGGAGTGGGAGCGGTATATCCCTCCCAGTGGGGCGCTGTCAACCGTCCCAATGTAGCGGTGCTATCACAGTGTAGCATCAGCTACAAGCCTCCAGCTTTAGTCGGAGGTAGTTGACAAGGAAGCTCCTTTAATTACCTTGTCCAACAGTGGCAACTTTTACAAGGCTTTCGTAGAAAAATTATTAATTCTATTCAACCTTGACAACTCTTTCTATTCAGCGTTAAAATCTAACTAAGAGGTCTTTGAAAAGTGAATAAGGTTTCTTAAGGTGGTATAGCTTAAAACAATTTCAGCTGTGCCGATTTAAATGTAGAAAATTTGTGAACTGTTAAATGCTTCTATGGACTTGTTTTAGCTATGTTAATGGATTACTGAATATCAGATAAGCTTTACGAATATGCTTTAAAGCTTTTGAGCATAAAGAGCTTGCAAGCTGTGTCCAGTCAGTAACCCCCCCCTATGTCTAACACGGAACTGCCTGCATTTCCTTCCTTCTGGAGGGGAATTAAGGCATTTCTGCCACTATGTCCCGTCCTTTGCTGTGTCCCTCCCTCGCTATGTCCAGTTTTCTCTCTTAATTCCAGGTGTTTCGCTGTGTCTGTGGTTTCTTCTGAATGCTCAGGGAGTAGTCTATTCTTTTTTCAACTTACGAAAAAGTTAAAACTTCCTTTTGGTTAGCTGGATTACGCCCAATCTGTTTCACTTTCCGAATCCCTTTTCTTTCAAAGGTTTCTCCCTGCTCATTGAGGAGAAACCACAGGCATAGGAGGATTCGCTATGAAAAAGGCGGTATCTCCAAAGAAAATCAAAATAATCTTTGATTGTCCTGAATGCGGGGGAGAGGGCTATGTAGAAGTTCCTTATAGAAAAACGACGGGCTAAAACCTTGCTTTTTAAAGCGGGGATACAGCCCGACACCCCGAAGGGGGTGTTGACTATGGTGAAATATAAGCATCTTCCCTGCGTTCCCGATGAAGCCTGCGGGAAGGGTGAAAGCCCCGCCATACGGGCAATGCCCTTAAACTGCCTGTAACAAGGTGGGTATCCCGTCACTGGCAAGCAAGTCCGAAGCAGGTGGAGGGTAAACAGCCAAATAGCAGGGAAGACAATAAGAAAGTGTCGGGATGAACATCCAGACACAGCGTGCTGAAGGAAAGTATCTCCGAATCTCTGCTGTATGCAGGGATAGGAGTATGTGGTGGAGTGAACCCACCACGAGGGATAAGGACAGGATAGCCTGTCAAACTCTCTCAGAAGCCTACGACTTCAGTCGTAGGTAGTTCACGGCAATGGAGTTGCAGTCATCACTCTTGAGCATCTACTACGGATAGCTTTTCCCGATGCATGTTTTGGGGATAAGGTTTTCTACAAGGTGAAATTTCCAGAAAGCAATGAAAATAAACCAAAACTCTACTAAGAAAGGGGGAAATCGCTATGAGAAAGTTTTCTGCTGTGAAAAAGGTGGAAAGAGATAGGCTTGCAGATGCTTTGCTTGAGGAGACATCTCTCGAGTTTATGTGCTCCTTGAGGGACTATAAGCGACAGTTGATGAAGTGTCAGGGGGAAATCTTAACGAGGGGAATAACCTGTGAAGAACTTGCTTCAACTTCATTCCTGTTTAACCTCTATGCTTCTCTAAAGGGGGAATCTCAAGAAGAGGTGAAAGTCCTTCTTCATCTTCTCCAGTCTGCCAGAGAATCAGCTGCAGGATTGGACGATGATGATTTCTCCTTTCTTGTAGTCTGGTTCCTGGAAGGTGGAGATGAATCCCGTATATGGTGGAAACACTATGAAAGAAAGGTTTTCCTTCGGAAGTATAGAAAGAACAAATTTCTGCAGTTCTTGAGAAACATGAAACCTAAGAAACTTTAAAACAAACTATGTAAAGGAGGGATTAGCTATGGCAGTAAGGAAGAACGAAAGCTATGTAGAAATCATCAAGGCTGTGGATGAGATCCTTGACAGCTATGGAGAGAAGGCGATACAAGAAGTGCCTTCTCGTGGTAGGGTTCTTCACGGCTATGTTCCTCAGTTTGTTTTCGATGCCCTTAACGAGGTTATAGGGGCTGGAAACTGGGGATATGAAATTCTTAACAGTAACTATGCAAAGGAGGTACGTGAAAGAAAGAACGGAAAAAAGGAAGATGTCTATGTTGCTGTGGTCCATGTCCGTGTCTGGATGATGGACAAAGGCAATTGTAAAGAGGCATTCGGTGGTTCAGAAAACTATACAGCTGCCGATGCCTTGAAGGGGGCTACTACTGATGCCGTTCAAAAGGCACTGGCAATGTTCTCCATAGGGCATAAAGCCTATCGTGGGGAACTTGCACCAGCTAAAGAGGACGGTAAGAAAGGAGATAAGAGCTATTTACAAGAAGAGACTGGAGAACCAGCTTCCGAAAAACAGAAGAAACTCATCAAGAAACTGGCTAAGGAAAGGGGGATGAGTACTGAATCTCTAAAGGAGATTGCTCAGGAGCTTGGATTCGAGCTCAACAGCGAGACGCTTACCAAGTTCCAAGCGAGTCAACTCATCGAGAGGGTAAAGAACTTTCCAAAGGTTTCTGCTTGATTGTGCGGAAGGAACTGTAAATAAGGAGGAAAGAGCTGGGCTTGATAGTGAAGCTGTGTTCAAGGTATAAGCTGGGAAAAAGTTGGAGTTACGGTGGAAAACTGTGTAAAGGGAGCTGACTGGGAGTTAGGAGGAAGGAACTGAGTGGAAGGTAAGAGCTATGAAAAAGGACGGGTCTTTTGCTCGTCCTTCAATTTCAAACTAAAACTTTTTAAAGGAGGGAATAGATATGAACAAGGTTATTCTACTCGGAAGACTGGTAGCAGATGCAGAGATTAAGCCACTCAAGGATATAAATCTAATTACTTTCAGAGTGGCTTACAACGAAAGGTGGAAATCTGGGAATGAATGGAAGGAAGAAGCTTACTTCTTTGATGTGGACTTCTTCACAAAGTATGAGGATTATATTGAGAAACTTACCAAGGGAGCTCTCGTTCTACTGGAGGGAAAACTAAGACAGGAAAGGTGGGAATCTGATGGTAAAAAGCACTCAAGGGTCAAGATAAGGGCTGAGAAGGTCAGGATTCTCTCTGTTAAAGCAGATGAGGTTCCTGATCCAGAAGATATTGAATTTTAATTTTTTTGATTTTAAGATTCAAACTCTGCTCTAATGGAGGTTTTTGCACTGTGAAGAGTGCAGAAATAGCACTTGATAAGATGTGGAACATTCTCATAGCTTTAGTGATAGGAGAAGTAACAACCGCCTTTCACTATGGTTATGAGAAAACAGGTTGGTTATTAATAGGATTTGCAACATTTGTTGTATTAGTGTTGGTTATTGCTGGGCTGTCTTATAAGTTGGCGGTAGAATCTAAGAGATAAAGATTAGGGTTGAATTTTAGGAGGATTTGCTATGTTACCTAAAGTACTAATTATTTTGATGTTTATCATTTTGGCATTGCTTGGAATCTTTATTGCTAATCTTGACAAGTTTGTTAAGAAAGAAGCTTAGTTTTCTTCAGGTTCAGGTAGTCAGTTTTTATGCAAGGTCAGGAAGTTAGTCTTTATCAGGTAGTCAGTTAAGTTCAGTATGAGGGACGACCCTCACTTTCCCTTTAAGGGATTGTGAGTTTTCCTGGTCTGTCCCTCCACCCATGTATAAATCCCTTTCATTTCTCCAGTAAATTCCTGTGGTTTCCCGAAAGGGCATAGCCTGTGAAGGATTTTTCTGTGCTTTTTCGGGAAATCACAAAACTAAGGGGGTAAGAACTATGAAAAAAGAGAAAAAACTAAGAAAAAGGATGTCTCTCTACTTTGTAAAAAGGCTTTCAGAACTTCAGATGAAATTTCTGTCAGATGTTTACCGAGAACTTCTGAATCCTCTCTCAAGAACATCCGAAGAACTGAAACTCATCCTCTCTGCCGTTGCAGATACACTCGAAGAATTCTTGAAAGAGAAAACAGGAAACAGATGTATCGTTACCGTTGTGGTAGATGCTGACGAGGAAAACAACGAATTTGAAGCAGTTTTCTGTGTCAATAGGGAGCCTCTCCTCTATGAAACGGGGGATTTTCTGATTTTCAAAGACTCAAAGAGAAAAGAGATAGAGGAGTATATCTCTGAACTTGGAGAGAAACTCTTATCAAAACTTGAAAGGAGGTAAGAGTTATGGCAAGGCTGGAATCTAAGGCAAAGGCTGGATACTATCCGACTCCAGAAGAAGTGTTACCTCTAATCTGTTCCCACATTAGACCTGTAAAGGAAGGAAACAGGATTCTTGATCCGTGCTGTGGAGATGGGAGAGCTCTCCACTTTTTAACCTCTCATCTCAAAGGAATTCCCTATGGAATAGAGCTTGACCTTGAAAGAGGAAAAGTAGCTGCTGAGAGGATAGGGAAGGGAAACGTTCTAATAGGAGATGCTTTTACAGCGTCTCTAAGTTACTCCTTTACCCTTCTCTACCTGAATCCACCTTACGACTGGGTCAAAAAGGTAAATCCTGAAGGAGAGGAGATAAGCACAAGGCTGGAGTATCTCTTTGTCAGGGAATTTACTCCAAGACTGATTCATGGAGGACTCCTTCTTCTCGTGGTTCCTCATTACTCCTTCCTTCACCTTAAAGGGGAGCTTGCTAAATACATTGCAAGGCAGTATGAGAATGTTGAAGTTTTCCGCTTACCCGATGAAGTAGAGGAAAAACAGAAGTTCAAGCAGGTTGTCCTTTTCGGGAAAAGGAGACTCTTAAGGAAGACTTCTCCTGATCCAGAAATTCTCAAACGACTGCTTGAAGTTGGAGAGGACCTTCAAAAGGCGGAAGTCATAGGAACTTCTGAAAAGGTATGGGAACTGCGGGAGCAACCACCTGTCTCAAGGTGGACGTTCAAGCTCAATGAAGTCAAACCTGAGATACTCCAGTTCTATGCAAAAGAATCTCCTCTCTATGGAGAGCTCTTCTCTAAAGCAGTGGAGAAGAGAAAGAGACCGATTATGCCTCTTAGAACTGGTCATTTAGCAATGCTCATGGCTGGAGGCTACCTTGACGGTAGGGTTCAGAAAGAAGGTTACAACTATGTGGTAAGGGGGAAAACTGTCAAAACAACTGTAACTATGGAAGAAGTAGAAGAAAAGGCAAGAGTTGTAAGAGAAGTAGAAAGGATAGACGTATCTATTGAAGTTCTTGACCTTAACAGAGGAGAAATCTTTGAAATCCGATAAGGAGGTAAGAGCTATGGTTGTGGTCCAGAGTGGTGTTAAGTGCTATGCAGATGTTGTTGTTTGTGATCTGGAGAATGGAGAAGTACTCTTACTCTCTCTATTAGGATTGAAATCTCAGGTAGATGTTTTATCTGCTAAAGCTATAACGAGAAAGGCTATTACAGTAATTACGCCAGAAGGAAACGTTTTTGAAGATTTCCAGTTTAGCTATGTCTCTACGGTAAAGGGGGCTCAAACCACTCTTCCTGCTGGGCTTGCTCATGCAGTTGTGAAATCTCTTGATGACTACATAGTTGTTCCAACAGGAGCGGAATCTCTTGCGAAGAAAATACTTGCTATGAGAGCAAAAGAGAGACTTCCTTTTCTACTTGAATGGAAAGACTGGCTATGGGACTACATGCTGGAAGAAAGATACTTACGAAAGATTTACTCCTATGGATGTCTGGCATTCAGGTTCTCGTTTCCAGAGAACTTCAGAGAGATAGTCTGTGAAGCTGTAAAAACTAAGGAACTTCAATAAGGAGGGTAGAGCTATGGAAAAGAAGGCAGTTATTAGACTCATTGAACCTTTAGGAATTGATTTCCAGGTGGAATTTCAAGGATTAGAGGAACCAGATGAAATAAGCGGTGCGAGAAAGATTTTTGAGGAAGCTTTAAAACTTGCTGGGTTTGAAGTAGTGTATGAATACGACTTAGGAGGGTAGAGCTGTGGAAATGATAGGACTTGGTTCTTTTCTGATGGTTCTTTCTCTGATTCTCTATGTTGTGAGAACTGTAATTCCTCAACTATGAAAAAGGGGGTAAGCTATGAGCGTGATGGTAGAAGAGTCCAAAAAAGCAGAAGCTACAAAGTGGACTCTTTCTGAGTTTATCAAGGAATTCGGGGGAATTCTCACTGAAAGGGTTAAAGAGGAATTCAAACCTCTTTACACTCCTTTACCTGCAAAGGAAGCTATGAACAGGTTTTCCCATCTTTCCCGAAAACCTTTTCTTGCTCAGGCTCATACAGCTCTTGGAGTATATGAGGCTCTAAAGAAGCAGAACAGCGTATATCTCATCGGGGAGATGGGAACAGGAAAGACCTTTACAAGCCTTGCTGTGGTGTCTCTCTTTGAAAAGCCTAAAAGGGTGCTGGTGCTGTGTCCGCCTCATCTTGTAAGGAAGTGGAAGAGGGAAGTTGAGGAAACAATACCGGGTGCAAGAGCTGAGATTATCTCTTCTATTTCCCAGCTGGAGCAACTGAGGGAAAGAAAGGGAGAAAAAGCTGAGATTCACGAGTTCTACATTGTTTCAAGAGAAAAGGCTAAACTGCATTACGGATGGAGACCTGCACTTTTAAAGAAAGATGGAAGCTATGTATGTCCTTCCTGTTTCTCTTCAAGGACACTTATTGAAGAGGAATTGGGATATGACCCTTTTAGAAGGAAGGCACAATGTCCCTTTTGTGGAGAGCAGCTGTGGCAGGCAGACAACAGCAGGATAAGGCGGTATTCCCTGGGAATGTTCATTAAGAAATACCTGAGAAGCTTCTTTGACATATTCATTGCCGATGAGGTCCACGAATACAAGTCAGGGAGCTCCATTCAGGGACAGGTCTTTGGAATGCTTGCTTCTGCTATAAAAAAGAAGATTCTCCTCACCGGGACTCTTATGGGAGGTTATGCTCACAATCTCTTTCATCTCCTCTGGAGAACTCACACTAAGGAGATGAAGGAGCTGGGATTTACTTACAAGTCAGAACAGGAATTCCAGAAGAGATACGGCTTTGTTGAAAAGGTTTTTAAGCTGAGAGAGGATGATGATTATGACTATGGAGTAAGAAAGAAGAAAAGGCAGGTAAGGATGAAAGCTCTGCCTGGCATTTCGCCGGGTCTCTTCCCTGAACTTCTCCTTTCCAATGCAGTCTTTGTAAGGCTTTCAGATGTTGCTGAAGCCTTACCACCTTACAGGGAAGAGGTTCATCTGATAGAGATGGACAGGGAACAGAAGGAAGTGTATCAGGAAGTAGAAGGTGCAATAAGTAGCGAGATAATCGCTTACCGGAAAGGATTTATGAAAAACCTTTCAACTTTACTCACAGCTCTTTTACTGCTTCCTGATGCCGTTTACCGCGAGAACTACTGGGAGTTGGAAAATGGCGGAATCGCCAACCCAGTAGTAGAAGGACTTATGCCAAAGGAGGAAAAACTTTTAGAACTCTGTCTTGAAGCTAAAAGACAGGGAAGGAAAACTCTTGTCTATGTTACCTTTACAGGGACAAGAGATATATCTCCAAGAATTCAAGAGATACTTGAAGGAGCTGGGTTAAAAACGGCGGTTCTATACTCAACCGTTCCTGCTGTTTCAAGAGAGGAATGGGTAGAAGAAAGGCTGAATGAGGGGGTAGATGTCCTTATTACCAATCCCAAGCTGGTAGAAACAGGACTGGACTTAATAGCTTTTCCAGAAGTTGTTTTCTACCAGACGGGATATTCCATTTACACTCTACGGCAGGCAAGCCGTAGAAGCTGGAGAATAGGACAGAAACAAAAAGTAAAGGTTCATTTCCTTGCCTACAAAGATACCTTGCAGGAAAAGGCTTTAGGACTGATAGCCAGCAAGATGGACACTTCTCTGATGGTAGAAGGGGAGCTCTCTGATAAAGGACTTGCTGAGCTATCTCAGGCTGAAGGTTCTATGATGAAGGAGCTGGCTAAAGCTCTTGTGGGAGAGCTAAAAGTTGAAAGTCCACTTGAGAAGTGGAAGAGCTTTAAGCAAGTTGAAACCATATCCGAAGCTGAAGCCTGGATTCAAAAATTCTCCTTTAAGAAGGAGAAAGACGGCTTTAGCTTTGGATGGAACAACAAAGGCTATGGACTTGCTATAAACATTGAAACAAAGGAGCTTTATGGGCTTGTGATTGTTAAAAGGAAACCTTTTATGTTCAAGGTGGAAGGAGCTTCACCAAAGGAGCTTGTCCTCTATGCGAAAAAGATAGCACTCAATAGAACTGCTATCTGGAGAATTTCTAAGGTCATAGATAGTGTTTATAGGGACTTAGACAGGACGACTGAGTTAGCAAAGCAGTTTTTAAATCTTGAATCTGAAAGGAGGTAAGTACTATGAAAGCAGGAGTTTTGTGTCCGATCTGCGGAAAGTTTGCACGATGGTATTCAACGGGATTTTCGGATTGGGTAGCAAGAATTCGCCTACCCTTCACCGTTGAGTTAACCGGAGGAGCGGTAAGAATAGATGTAAGTAGAGAGAAAACGGAAATAGGAAAAATAGTAATAGAACATGGTTGCGGATTCCGTGTAGGTGGACACTGGATTGACGATTTTGAAATCGAGTTTGGATTTGACCCACAAAATCCCGACAAAGTTAGATTCAAAGGAAAGTATTTTCGTTGGATTGTTCCGTGGGAGGAATGTTATATATACAAGGCTAAGGATATTTTCTTTGTAAGTAAGAAAAGGATAGAAAGACTAAGGGAGTTAGAAAAGAATCTGGGAAAAGAAGTTTTTAAGTTTGAAAGACTTGAGGGATTATCTGGAGTTCCTTATACAATCTTAGGAAGGTAAAGGCTATGGAGAGGAAACAGATGATACCTTCCGGACTCTACGGCATAAAACTACTCACTTAGGAGGCAAGAGCTATGATAAAGGAGTTAGTGCTTGAACAGTTGAAGCTAAGAGAAGGAAAAGGGATAAAAAGGGAGTTCATTAGAGCTTCTGAAATTGGCAACTGTCCTCTGGCAGTTGCCTTGAGATTAAAGGGGATAAGACCTGATATTCCAGAAGATAAGCTAATGGTTCTGGAGATAGGTTCTAAACTTCACTTAATCTTTCAGGAGATTTTAAAGGACCATCTCACAAACATTGAAAAAGAGCTTGTTGATGAAGAGCTTAAGCTGTCTGGACACATAGACGGAACTATGGAAGTGAATGGAGAGCTGTGCATAGTAGAGTTTAAAACCATATCTCCCTATGCACTGAAATATGGCAATGTTCCCTATGAACACCATATAGACCAGCTTCATGCCTACATGTATCTCTGGAACAAAACTCAAGATTCCAGGATAGAAAAAGGCTTACTGGTCTATATGGATAAGTCATCGGGGAACATTTACGAGTATGAGATTCCTTATGATGAAATGAGGATGGACTTCCTGTTGGATAAGATTTCAGAGATAAGAAATCTTACAGCTAAATCTCTTTATGAGATTGAATTTCAGCCTGATACCTCAAAGTGTAAGTGGTGTTTCTACAGGTTAGGTTGTCCGTCTTACGGTAAACTGGTTGAGGAAGTGAGTTAATTTCAGGGGGTTAGTTAAGTTGAGTATAGGGGGAATTCCCAGTTGCGGGGGTTAAGCCCTGTGATTTTGGAGAATTCCTCCTTTTTGTTTGATGGTTCAGTTTGCTAATTTTTTAATGAAATCTAACAAGTAGTTTTTACCTACGAAAAACTTTTCTTCTTCATAAACCTTGCCATCAAAACTATAGACAAATACAGCATCGCATTCGAATGGAAGAATTATTCTCCATTTCCTTCTTTTTTCTGGTTTCTCAGGGTTGTAAAGTTCTTGATCCACATCAGGAGTTACTAATATATATTTGAAGTCCTTGTTATGTTGCTTAACTTTGACTGCCCAATATGCAGTTTGTCCTCCTCGTTCTCTAAAAGATTTTTTCACAGAAATTACACAAACTAATCTTCTGTCGGATTTTCTGACAATACAAATATCAGCATCGATTAACTCCTTTTGATTGTTGTACGGAATTTTTAAATCTTCTTTGTTTAAAAAATCGCTGGAAAGTTTTGATGGACGATCTATAAGAAAGTTTTCTCTGATAAACTCATCATTAAGTAATAATTCTATAACTTCGTCTTCTTTCTGCTTTCCTGCTTCTGATACTTCTCGTTGTCTTTCTATTCTTTCATTTTCCATACATAAAGTGTATAATACCTTTGGGATTTATTTAAGCACCTAAATTGTGGGGGCTAAAAATGGAGTATCTTAAGGGTCCTTCCGTAAAAGAGCTAAAGATTCGCTTGAGACAAAGTGTTTACGAAAAACTAAAGGAACTACAAGTCTGTAGAGATAAAAGCTTGAATAAACTTATTAATGATTTATTAGAAGAAGTGCTTTTAAGTGAGAAAAGTAAAAGTTGGGACTTGCAGTATTTTTTTTCTGAAAAACCAATAATAGCTTTTGATAAAGAGAATATTTGTCTTTATAACAACGACTTTATAACTGTTGATTTAAATAAGTATAAGGATTCAGTTGATTTAATTGTAACTTCACCTCCTTACAATCTTGCTATTGAGTATGGTAAGCATAGAGATGATGCTTCTTATGAGGAATATTTAGGTTTTACCGAGTTATGGTTAAAAAAGGCTCTTTTTTTATTGAAAGAAGGTGGCAGATTATGTCTAAACGTACCGTTAGACAAAAATAAAAATGGTTTAAAGCCTGTGTATGCTGATATAGTTAAAATTGCCCGTGATGTAGGCTTTGGCTATCAATCCACGATTGTCTGGAATGAGCAGAATATATCACGCCGAACTGCATGGGGAAGCTGGTTGTCAGCGTCAGCTCCTTATGTTATCGCACCTGTAGAAATGATCGTTTTACTTTATAAAGGTCATTGGAAGAAAAAAGAGAAGGGAGAATCTACTATTACGAAAGAAGAATTTATCGAGTGGACGAACGGCGTTTGGACTTTTCCAGGTGAGAGCAAGAAAAGGATAGGGCATCCTGCTCCTTTTCCATTAGAGCTTCCACGTAGGTGTATTAGAATGTTTTCTTATAAAGGAGATGTTATTTTAGATCCTTTTGTTGGAAGTGGAACTACATTGATAGCTGCTTTTCTTGAAGGAAGAAAAGGCATTGGTATTGAGTTAGATGAAGATTACGTAAAGTTAGCTGTTAGAAGAATCTCTGAAGAGATAAAAGCAAAATGTCCTGTTTGTTAGGAGTTAGAGATGGCTGAGCTTAGGGAATTTATTGACAAAGACAGACCTGTTATGAGTAAGTATTATGACCTTATGGAGCGAGAGCATTCAATGAAAAGGTCAAGTGTTAAAAGAAGACTCAGGCAGTTGATAAAAGAAGACCCCGATTTTCTGGATACCTATCTTTCTCTTTACTGGATTTTGCTTGAGGAAGGTAAAAAGGAAGAAGCTGAAAAAATTTTAGATGAAGCATATCGTAGAGCTTTAAATCTTATAGCTGATAAAAAAGGTAGATGGCCTGATCTTCTTGAATGGGGATGGCTTGAAAACAGGCACATTATAAGGACTCTTGTTAATAAGGGAGTTTCTCTTTGGGATGAAGGTAATACAGAAGAGGCTTTGAAAATATTCAGGAATCTCTTGAGGATGAATCCCAACGATAATCCTGGAGTGAGATACTTTATTCTTGCTATCAGAATGGGAATGTCTTTAGGGGAATTTGAAAAAAAGTTTGATAAAGGTGGTTATTGGACTTCTGAAATTGTGGAATGGTTCGATACCAACTATAAACTGTTCCCTGAAGAGTTTGAATGGTGGGAAAAGCTATGGGAAGAGTAATAATTTAACCGATGAGCTTCTCTACTGCTTCCTCCATTATACTATCCACTACCTTAGAATAAACCATCGTCGTAGCGGGACTCGAATGACCAAGAAGCTTTTGGATAACCTGAACAGGCACTCCTTTAGCCGTTAATTGAGTAGCAAAGAAATGTCTTAACCGATGAGGATAAACGTCTGGATCTCCACATTTCTTTCCATAGTTTTTAAGAAACTTCCTTATAGAGTTTTCATGCAGATTTAACGGGAATAGCCTATCTTTCCTCTCCCACAGCCAATTTCCATATTCTCCAGCTATTGGAACTATTCTGTCCTTTCTACCTTTTCCTTCCCTAACGATAACTTTTACTTTACTTCCTTCTTTAACAATATCCGATGGTAGAAGCTGTAAAGCTTCCTGAATTCTTAATCCTGCTAAGCCTAAAAGAATCAAAACTGCTTTTCTGTATGGGAATTCTTTTTCTTCTTCCTCAGCTAATTTCATCATTTTCCAGAAAACTTCTTCAGATATTGGGTTGGGAAGTTTCTGCCTTCCCTTTGGACGGGCATAAGAAGGAACTTCTGGAAAAGGAATATCAAGGTCAGAAAGAAATTTTCTGAAGTTTGTGAGTGCAGCTGCAGTCTGTTCTCTGACTGATTCGGAAGTCAGTTTCCTGATAAACTCTCCCAGATGTTCTTTTCTCAGTTCCTCCGGGTAGTAGTCTCCATATTCTGAAATAAAGCCTTGAAGCCTTCTTTCGTAGCTTTTCACTGTTTTCATGCTGAGTGAAAGAGGAGCGTTGAGCTTCCATTTTTCAAAGAGTTCTTTCAAATTCAATACTTACTCTCCTCAGACTTTTTAGTTAATAAAAGTGTAGATAAGATTCATTATCTACACCCCTATTTTACGGTGAAATGAGGGGGTTGTCAAGTCAGTTTTCTCTGTAAATGTTTTGTAGCTACTATAAAACTGATATAAATTATTTGTTGGAAATAAAGGAATAATGTTAGATGTATCTTTGTAGTTGAAGAATAAAAACAAGAGATATAAAATTAGACTAACAGCCAAATTTTAAATTCAGGAGGTTCTAATGGAGTGTCTGATTCCTTTATCAGTGCTTGCTAAACTACAGAGATACGGTATCAAGCCTCATAAACCTTACAACGATGCAAAGAAGCTTTTACCTGAGAAATACGAGCTGTCTATTGTAGAGGATCAGGAGGTAGGTAAGGCAATCAGGATAGAAGAAGATGACGAATTGCTCAGATTCTTTTCTTACTTCGTAGAGGAACTTCTTGGTAGAGGAGAAGTTGTAGGACAGAGGGTAACCTACGAGGGAGTGCCGTTTGAAAAGTATGAAGCTCTTATAGAAAGAGTAATTGAACTGGAAAAGGATAATTCTGCTAATTGGGAAAAATTTGTAAATTGTGAAAAGCTTACCAAAGTTCTGGAAAAAGACCTTGAAACCTGTAAAAAGGAAAATGAATCTCTGAAAGCTAAGATAGAAGAATTGCAGTCTAAACTGAAGTCCTTAGAAGAGGAAAAACGTAAGCAAGAAATCCTCAAACAGATTAATAAATTAAAAGAAGTAGCAGCCAATTTACCAAAGGGAAGTCCTGAAAGAACTGCCGTTGAGGAAGCTGTTAAGGCACTGGAGAAGCAGATTTAAACATTTGCTTAGAGGCTAATTATGAAAGAATTAAAACCAACAGAAGAACAAAAAAGGGTTATCAGAAGAATAGGAGAAGAAAGGTATCTCAAAATTGAAGCTTTTGCTGGAACTGGAAAAACTACCACTCTGGAGTTGGTAACAAAAGCATATCCTTTTAAACGCTTTCTTGTTCTGGCATTCAATAGAGCTGTTGCAGAAGAACTGCAGGGTAGAATGGGAAGAAGGGAGTGTCCACCCAAGTGTGTAAAAATTAAACCTAAAGGAGGGTGGACACATGAAACAGAAATATGATCCAGAACTCATTAAGGATGATCTTAGGAAGCTCATCCAACAAACATTAAAAGAAGCATTAGAAGCAGAGCTTGAAGAGTTCCTTGGCTATTCAAAGTATGAGCGTACTAATTCTAACAACTCCAGAAACGGCTATATCTCCAAGACTGTTAAAACCGCAGCTGGAGAAGTAGAGATTGAAACTCCAAGAGATAGAAAGGGAGATTTTGAACCCAAAATAGTCAAAAAACGCCAGACAGTCCTTGAAGACCTGGAGAACAAGATAATAGCCCTATATTCAAAGGGAATGACAGTAAGAGACATTCAGGAATTACTCTCCGACATGTATGGAATGGACATAAGTCCTTCTTTGATTTCAAAGATTACCGACAGACTAACTCCGAGAATAGAAGAGTGGCAGTCAAGACCACTTGAAAGAATTTACGTTGTCCTCTACATAGACTGCATCTTTTACAAAGTACGACAAGATGGCAAGGTAATAGATAAAGCAGTTTACGTGGTCATAGGGGTAAATAAAGAAGGACGAAAAGAACTCCTTGGTTTTTGGATAAATGAGAGCGAAAGTGCCAGCTTCTGGTTCAAGGTACTAAATGACCTAAAGAGTAGAGGAGTCAAAGACGTTTTGATATTTAGCGTGGATAATCTGTCAGGAATAGGGAAAGCCATAAAAGGAGTATATCCTCAAGCAGAAATACAAAAATGTGTAGTTCACCAGATAAGGAATTCATTAAGATATGTATCGTGGAAAGACAAAAAAGAATTGTCATCAGATCTCAAGAAAGTTTATGGAGCAGCTACACTTGAGGAAGCGGAACTTAGGATGGACGAGTTTGAAGAGAAATGGGGGAACAAGTATCCTCACGTAATAAAAAGCTGGAGAACCAACTGGGAAGAGCTTATGGCTTACTTTAAGTATCCGCTTGAACTCAGGAAACTTATGTACACGACGAACATCATAGAAAGTGTTAATAGTAAGTTCAGGAAGGTAACAGATGGAAAGAGGGTATTTCCGAGTGATATGTCTGTTCTTAAGAGCCTTTATTTAGCTGCTCTGGAGCTTGAGAAAAAATGGAACAGAAGTGTTATCAAGGATTGGGGTATTATTTACGGGCAGCTGTCAATAATTTTCGAGGAGAGATTAGAGGCATGATAGAATTTACACAGTTCTATGGACACTCCCTGGGAAGAAATGTGTATGCTACTACAATTCACTCTCTTGCTTTTAAGTATCTCAAAAGATACGACTTGTTAAAGGGCAATCTTGTTTCAGATAAAAGAACCCTTCTGTCCTTTCTTGTCGATACATTCGGTTTAGAAGCAGAAGACTATGCTTTTTTGAGGCTCGTCCTTGATTCCTTTGAAGCTTTCTGTAACAGTTCAGTTTCAATTTCTGAACTGAATGAGATTTCTCTATCAAAGATAGTTGCAGAAAACAGAGAACTTCTCAAGAGATTCCGTTCATTTGCCAATGGGAAACACCTTTTTTCTGAAGTTGCAGAATTTGTTTCTACCATTTACAAACTAATGGTGGAAGGAAAAATTCCCTTCACTCATGGTTTTTACCTGAAGTATTTTTCTGAGCTTGTGGATGAAGAATCCTATCAGTGGTATGATTGTGTTCTCCTTGATGAAGCTCAAGACGTAAATCCTGTTCAGGTAAAGATTATAGAGAAGATAAACCCTAAACAGTTTATTCTCGTTGGAGACAGGCATCAGTCTATCTACGGCTGGAGAGGAGCTGTAAATTCTATGGAAAGATTTAATTTTCCGACTGAGTATCTGACACATTCATTCAGATTCAGAACGGATCTGCCTGCCGTTCTGGCTAACAGATTGCTTGGTCTCTGGAAAGGGGAAGAAAAAAAACTTGTGGTTGCCTCTTCAAAAAAGAGGTTAGACACAACAGCATGGATTTTTAGAACGAATCTTGAACTTATACTCAATCTTGCTGAGAAGGACTGTGTTTTTAGAACAGTAAGACCATTAAGAGAACTATTTGGAGAGTTATTTGTTGCGGACAGAATAGTAAAGTTTTTTGATACAAGGAAATGGGAACTACTTGATGGAGTTCCATATTATCTTAAAAACCTTATCAGAAGAGCGGGAAGTTTCTCCTACTTTAAGTATCTTCTTTATGAAGTAGATAGCGATTTATTGAGGGCAATAGAAGCTGTTGAAGACATAGATGTTCAGACACTCTATGAGGAGCTATTAAAAAGACAGAGAAAAAATGAGGGAGATTTTTATCTTACTGCACATACATCAAAAGGACTTGAATTTGGAAGAGTAATCATTGCTGATGATTTCCCCTCGGTAACTGATCTTATTTTTGATTATGTTCGTTTTCTTGTAGAGAAAGAGAACTTACTGATAAAAAAAGACAGGATTAGAAAGGAACTATCCATTCTTAAAAGAGGAGGGGATAAACTTCTTACCGAACTCATACAAAACATTAGAAATCGGAATGGAGAAGTAAAATTTATCTCTGATGAAATAAACCTTGTCTATGTAGCGGTAACCAGAGCTATAGAAGAGTTACATTTTGAAGGAGAAGAGAACAATCCGATTATTGGGCTTTTAAACCCTTTTAAGATGCAAGAATACTACACGAAAGCTATAGAAAAGAGAATGTACGTCCTCAGAAACCAACTTGAGATGGCTAAGGTTTAACTAAAAATACGCTCTAAGTCCCCTTCCGTAAGGGAGGGGATACAGAGCGACGCCGCAAGGCGTTGTTGACAAGCGTCGGTTCTGACTATAGAATAAAAGCATGGAATACAAGCTGGACAAGGGATGTCATTCTGTATATTCACTTCAGTTCCACCTTGTATTAGTGGTAAAGTATAGGAAAAAAGTTCTTGTAGGAAAACTTGCGGATAGGCTAAAAGAGATAGTTGTGGAAGTAGCAGAACACTTTGGTATTGAGATAATAGAACAGGAGACAGATAAAGACCACATTCACATTTTGTTTTCCGCAAGACCTACGATTATGCTTTCAAGATTTGTGAACTCGCTCAAATCAGTAACCTCAAGGAAACTTAGGAGAGAGTTTCCAGAAGTTATGAAAAGAGAGTTGTGGGGTGGGAAGTTTTGGTCTCCATCCTACTTCATAGCGACAACTGGACAGGTCAAACTGGAGGACGTAAAGAGATATGTCCAGAGTCAAGGAAGAAGATAAGTTTTTGCTTACTTATAAGTTCAGAGCTTATCCTACAGCGTTACAGGAATACAAACTGGAAAACTGGCTTTTTGCTTTATGCTGGCTCTACAACCATGCACTTGAAGAAAGAAAAAGAGTCTGGAAGGAAGAACAGAGGACTGTAAAGTATTCGGAACAGCAAAACAATCTACCTAAGCTCAAGAAAAAAGAACCGATACTAAAACTTGTCCACTCTCAGGTTCTCCAGGATACACTCAGGAGAGTAGATAAAGCATTTCAGAAGTTTTTTCAGGACATAAAGAGAAAGAAAAAAGGAGAAAAGGTTAAGGTAGGATATCCCAAAAAGAAACCGACAGCGAAATACAAGTCCCTCACATTTCCACAAGTCTGGATGAAACAGAAAGGGGAAATAGTTCCTATAATCAAATTGGAAAAGAAAAACAACCGATTTGCATATCTCCACTTACCTAAAATAGGTAAGCTCAAAATAAGACTCCATAGAGAAATAGACTGGACGAAAGCAAAAACAGTAACGATAAAGAAGGAACCATCGGGAAGCTGGTATGTATGCGTGAGCGTAGAAGTTGACCTTGACCAGATACTCAAAGAAGCTGAAGAAAGAGTGAGGGAAAGAGAAAAAGCAATAGGAATAGACTTAGGCGTAAAACATCTTGCGGTAACGAGTGAAAAAGAATTCATAGAGCATCCTAAGTTTTTACAGAAACTTGAAAAAAGACTAAAACGACAGCAGAAGAAACTCTCCAGAAAAGAGAAAGGAAGCTCAAACTTTGAGAAGCAGAGAAAGAGAGTAGCTAAGGTTCACGAAAAGATAAAGAACGCAAGGAAGGACTTCCTTCACAAGCTATCAAGATACCTTGTTGACAACTATGACTTGATAACCTTTGAAGACCTTGACATACCTGCACTTGTAGAGGATAACAGATTAGCAAAACTGATACTTGATGCAGGATGGGGAACTCTTATTGCCTTTGCTACCTATAAAGCTGTAATGGCAGGGGCAAGGGTAGTAAGAGTGAATCCTGCATACACGAGTCAAAAGTGTAGTGTATGTGGACACAAAGTTCCGAAGACCTTAGCAGACAGGATACACAAATGTCCTATTTGTGGAGTAGAGCTTGATAGAGACTACAACGCAAGTGTAAACATACTGGAAGAAGGGCTCACCCACCTTACGGGTGGTAGGGTCGGAGCGACCCGAACTTACGCCTGTGGAGAGGGCACTGGCGGGGTCTCCTCAAAAGAGGGGATTAGCTATCCCTCGCTGAAGCAGGAATCCCAAGCGGGTCTTCTGGGTGGGAGTCCATCCCTACCAGAAGCTCCGTCCGTAAGGGCGGAGTAGTTCACGAAGGAAATCTGAGTTTTGTAGCGAGTAGGAGCTTTTACAGGAGAAGTTCCTCGTTAACTTTTCTCCAATGGTCTATTATCTTCGCCACCATCTACTTAACACACTGTAAACTTTATGAGAATAGCTTTTATTAAGCTCTGGAGTGCAAGAATGATAACATCCAACAGCTTTCCAGTTATATCCATATTTCGCTATACATCTATTCAAAATCCAAGCTCCAATATGAATATTCAAGCACGGATCTTCCAGCAGTTCCTTTTCTCTTATCCCGTATTTTTTTAGCTCTTTCAACCAGATAGTATTAATCTGCATAATTCCCAAATCCTTTGTGCCATTACGATTATGATTTATCGCCTTTGGATTCATTCCAGATTCTACTTCTGCAATAGCTTTCAAAATCAAAGGAGAAACTCCGTAATAAGCTCCTGCATGCAGAAAACAAGCCTCTAAGTCCTGAGCATTAGCTTGGACTGCCAGGGCTGTGAAGAGGATAATTTGGAAGATAGATACTTTTCTCCTTTTGCTCATCCCTCAATCCTCATTCCTAAAATCTTGGAATGAATCATTCACAATAAAGAGAACGTATCTCCCCCAGAAGTGCCATTTCCCCGTCCTCGTCACGTAAAAGTTGAAATTCGACATTTCCTCTCTTCACTCTTGCTTTCACTTTTCCACTTAATATTCCATAACATTCTCCATACGGGGCATATTGAAAACATGCTTCGTATTTATCTGGAGCAATTTTTCTAAAGTTTTCAAGTTCACCCGCTGATGAAAACATTTCCTTTAAGAATTTATCCATCCTGACAAAGATTTCGTAATCATAAATAGAATCATAAGGACTTCTTTTTTTCAATCTTCTCTCCCGGCATTAGATGTGCCAATTCTATGAAGAAGATACTCCAGAGAAAGCCTTTTCTCCAGAGCTTTCGCATACTCTCTCGGAAGGTAGATAATCTCCCTTCTCTGCTCATTTCCAAGCCTCACCGCAACATTGGGAACTGCATTTCTGAGTTCATTAAAAATTACCACATATCCATTAGTTCCCTGACATGTAACCTTATTCAGACTTTCCCTTCTATCGCTACTTGGATTCTTCTTCAACACTCCAAAGAATCCCAGCTCCAGAGCTGAAAGAAACTTAAAGGCTTCGTCTCCTACAAGTTCAATACTTAAAGGATTTCCATAACCGATAAGAGTTACTACCAGAGAATCCGTATCCTTCCATCTACAGGTAAACTGTTTATCTGCAATGTTCAACTTTACCTCTCTATTTTTTTCTGAATCTGATTCCCGAAACTTCAAAGATATAGTCTTTAAGTTCATTTTCGGATTTCAGTTCCAGTCTCTCTCCAGTTTCTGTGTAAGTTACTACTTTGGGAAGCATATGTCCGTAAACATGCAAGAGATTACAGAAGCCAAGGACAGCATCTGTTTTGTCTTTCTTCAGGTTTAAAGAAAAGCAGTCAAGTTTCTTTTTTTCTATTTCCAGCTTTCCCTTATATTTGAAGGGATCAATCCAGAAAGAAAAGTCATCAATATCTGTTATTCCTTCTACAAAGAGAAGTAAATTATCTTCGGCTTTCTTCAAGTACCACATGGCAGTAACCTCTATATCCCTTACTTTATCCCTTACTTTTCCTGATTTAACCACATGTGAAAATTTGATGATTGAGGAACATTAAGAAAGAGCTTTACATTCGGATTTTCTTTCAAGCTTTCAGCTATCTTTTCCTGAACGTCAAGTTCTCTCCATTTTAGAACTTTTGGAGTAATAGACTTTGAAAGCATTTCATTGGCTTTAGCTTCAGCTTCTGCCTTCTTTAATCTGGCTTCGGCTTCCGCTTTAGCCTGGATAACCTTCCTTTCAGCTTCAGCTTGAGCTTTGATTACTTTTTCAATCTTTTCAGTTTCAGCTTTAATCTTCTTAACTTCCTGCTCTCGTTTTGCCTGTTCCTCTACGTATTTCATTCTTTCAGCTTCCTGCTTTGCTATCTGAACAGCTTTAATCCTGTCCTGAATCTCTGAAGGTAAAAGAATGTTCCTGAGCTGAACTCCTACAACCTGAACAGCTTTTTTGGACTGTTCGGTTATCTCTCTTCTGATTCCTTCTTCTATCTTTTTAGCAATCTCAGGTCTTTTGGTAGGAATTACCTCTGCGGGATAATCTCCAATTACGTCCCTAACTACTTCCCTACAGATCGGGTTAACGAGCTTTTCTTCCCAATTCTCTCCCCATTCCTGCAATGTTTCGGAAACCTCATCAGGAAGGAGTCTATACTGAACGGTGAGCTCTACTTCTATTGGGAGTCCTCTCTGGTCAAGAACTGTAATAGCAGGTTTATTTATTACTCCCTGTTTGTCTTTAAGGTCCCTATTTCCCTTGTAGTTGATGGCATGCACTTTAACATCAACTTCTTTTATTTGCTGGATCACTGGAAGTTTAAAGTGTAAGCCAGGTTGAAGTTCCTCATTGTCATACTTTCCCAGCGTAACCTTAACTCCGACATTTCCTGATTCGATCGTTTTAAATGGCGAAATAATACCGATAGTTGAAATGAGAAAAACGGCTGTTACTCCAGCTATAAGCAGTTTTTTGGACTTTTCTGGCACATTAGGAAACGATTCTTTCATAATTACCCCCGTTTATAAATTCTCCTTATCCTGAAAGTTTTGTAGCTATCTTTTCTGCCTTCTCTGCTGAAGTTTGTGGATCAAGTCTCAGCATGAGAGTTCTTATAAATTCTTTGTCTCTTGTTGCTTTGAGAAATAAAGAAGATATTTGGTCAAGGTTCTTCTGGCATATATCTACATTGTGGTTAATTAGCCATTCTACAAAGGTTTTAGCTGTATCGGCGGAGCTAAGTTCTGATAGTAAATAAAGATAGTAAAGGTTTTCTTGCTCTTTACACATTTTCTCATGTGTTCCACTACTGCAAGCCTTTACAAGTTCATCATTGCATTCTGCCTTTGCTCCATGTAATCCAAACAATAGTCCAGCAACTGCTAACATTAGATGCTTTTTCATCCTTAAAACCTCCTTAATGATAGAATCTCAGATAACTCATTTTCAATAACTACTAAAACCAACCTTCCCTCAAACCTTCCTTAAAACCTGAAATCCTTTTTAAACCTTGTCTTTCAAACCTTTCCCTTAAACCTTTAAATCCTGAATAACTTTAAAAATTGAATAACCTCAGAATCCCAATAACCTTAATTATCCTTTTCAATAACATTCCTTTTAACCTGTTTATCTTTCTGAATTTCTTTTATGAGTTCATCTATCTGTAATCTGGAGCTCCCATCTTCTTCCGTAACAAACTGCTCCTCGGATAGTAAGATTTCAGTTTTTAACTGTCCTGCTGGTCCAAAGGGAAGAAGAAACTGGTAAAGCACGGCTGAAAACAGAAGAGGGATAAAGAACTTCTTTAAAGCCTTTCCTTCAAAGTCCCTTTCATCTATGCTGTTTGTAAAGCTGGAAAAAGTAGGAATGATACGTTTAGCATTCCACACAAAAGCTATTCCAGGAATTGTTAACACGGTACCTAACACGATCTCATCCGAAAGAAAAAAATCTTTCAGAACACAAAGGAAATAAGCAAGAGCTAAAGTTTGAAAAGTTTTGTCTGGAATAATTTTCCTGAAGAGAAGGATAAGTGCCGTGCCACTTAAAAGGATAACTAAGAAATAAATCAACGGTTTTCCCGTTAAAAGCTCTGGAGCTGATTGTGGAAAGAAAACTGTAAAGCTGACGACTATGAACAGGTAGAACCAGGGAGAAAATCCCTGGTCTTTTTCTTTCCATTCAGAGACTGTTCCCATCAGGATACATCTCCATAACAACGTCTTTCATTTCTTTCTTTACGGAATGGATCTTTTTCGCCCTGTTCCAGAAATCCAATTTTTCCATTTCTTCAGAGTTAAGAAGTGGCTCAAGGCTCAGGAAGTTCTTGTAAGCTTCCTCAAGATGTCCTACCACTCGCTTGAAAAGGAAAACTTTTACTTCATCGTTCACTCTTGACCTCCTCTTTTAAGGATTCTTTGTAAACATCACTTACACTTCCGCAATATCCTTTCCCAACACCTTTAGCACATAAAGGTTGTTCCTCGTAGGGAAGCAAAATCTTCGTAAAAGAGCAGCTTGAAGTGACTACTGTTATAAGAATTAACAGCAGGATCTTTTTCATTTCCCTTCTCCGAATTTGACTTCTGACAGAAATACAACGTCAACTTTTCTGCCAGCATTAACTTCTATAACAGGAAAGGTTTGATCCACCAGCTTCATGTAGAAATCGGCGAGCTTTTTGGTAGCACCTGATAAACCCTGAACTGCTGCAATCTGAGTTGCTTTTGAAGTATCTATGGTTTGGGTCTGTCCTAAAGGAGACACGGAAACGACTGTATTTTGCTGAGCAAAGGCTTTAGCCATTCCTTCAAGGAATCCAGCCACTAAAGTCCTTGCAAGTAAAGCTCCCTGTTTACTGACAACTCTACCTTTTAAGCCTACTTTTCCATCTTCCCCGGATACATAAGCCTTTATCTTTTTCTGGTAGGTCTTTCCGCTCTCTGTAACACAGGAAAGAGTATGAACTCTTATGAATACTCTCTCCGATGAAAGCTCTCCGATTCCTTCACCTATCATAAAGCAGTCCTTTATGTCTGCCTGCCACTTGTTTGGAAGAATGCTTTTATCAATTACTCTCAGGAGAACTGGATAAGGCATTGATTGAGCTTTACCACCGGTTGGAGCATCGAGTCCAGAAAGAAGAATCGCTTTTACAAAAGAACCTGCGGGAATTTCGATAGTGTTTGTTTCCTGTTTTTTCTGCTCTTCCTTCTTCTCTTCTACTTCCTGAACTTCCTCTTTTCCAACAACGGCTATAACGTCAGTTAGAGGTCTTGGTCCTATGTTTCCCTTTTTGTTTTGATTCTGTCTGGAATAGTTTTGAGGAGGAGGTGGTGGCGGTGGATAACCGTAATTGAAACTACTGCTACTCGCCTGTAATTTTTGAGTTTTTGGAGCTGAACCTTTCTTCTCTTCAGGAACAGATTGAGTGGACTGCTTTTGAGAATGCTCCAACTGTTGAAGCTGATTCTGGAAGTTTTGCGATTGTCTCTCTTTCTTCGCTTCCAATAACTGCTGTTGAAGTTCCTTAACCTGTTTTTTTAAAGTGTCAATTTCGGATGAACCTTTTGCAAGCCACGTTTCCTTTATAACGTCAATGTTCTCTGTCTCTACCACTTCCTGTTTTTTGGGAGGAGGTGGTTTTTTGATTTTGGTTCTGCTTGACTTTTGAATTCCATACGCCATTGCAACAATTATTCCTATGCCTGCAAGAATGAAAATGAACACAAGTTTTTTTCTCTTCAGTTCGTCAAATTTCAGAGGATTCTTTGGAGTTTTTTTCTCACTCATTTCAGTTCCTCGCAACTATGAGAAGTCTCGTAACTTCGCCTTTTGATAGGGAAGGCTTTACTATGGAAATAGCTAATGGACTTTTGACCAGCTTCAAGAATTGTGCTTCTGTAAGGTTAACAGGCAATTTAGCTGTAAGGATATACTCGTAAACTTTAAAAGAATCTCCTATGTAAACTCTTTTAAGGGCTACTTCAAGGTTCTGATAATCCTTAACTATTTTGTTAACTTCCTTTGCCGTATAACCGGGAGGGATGTCCTCTTTGTAGGCGTATTTAATTAGCTTCAAAAGAGTTTCTTCATAAGGATTAGCCTTTTCAAAGGATTCTGCTTCTTTCCTGTCAGTCTTTCTTATCTTGAGGACAACTGTTTCAGCAGGTATATCTTTTGGATTCAGGATAAGAGAGAAAACCTTTCCAGAGCAGTAAGCATACACTTCGGTTGGCTTTGCCCTGTAAACTATTTTTTTTCTTCCAAAAGGATCTGTTTCTTCAACAGGAATCACTTTTACGTAGAAATCGCTTCCTACCTGCTGAATCATGATTCCTTTTTCTTTTGAGTAGATAATCTTTGACAGCTTTCCTCCACTGCAGGTGATTCTGTTAAGGTCCCTGAGAGACACATTTACTACCTGATAATCCGAAGACCCTTCAACAACCTGCAGGGCATAGGAATCAGCCGTTATTAGAAGACCTATTAGTGTTATAAGCCACTTCTTCATATTTCAGCACCTCGAATTTTCCCTGATTTATCTTGAAAGAAATCTTTATTTTGACAGGTTTTTGTTCTGCTAAATGTTCTCCAGCGTATATCTTCTTTATTCCAGTTACAGTTGCAGTATTTCCCTTGACAAAAACTTCCTTTGGGAAAAAGACCTGAGAAATCTGATACTTAATAAGCTCGTTAGCTGTGTTCATTAACTTTTTTTCTACCTGCCTGTAGTATTGAGGCGCAATTAGAGAAAGAAAAGCTTTAAAGTTTTCTCTGACTGTTTCAGGAGTGAAGTTTTCTTTGAGATAGATAGTTTGGCGTATCATCATTTCTACATATTCCGGGGATGCTGTGTCTCCTGTTATTGAGAACTTTCTATCTACATTTATGGGAACTACTATCACTCTTTGTTTATCCATCAGATTAAGCATGATTATGCCTTCAGCTACAATTGTTGTTATAAGGGCAACTATTAAGAATCTAAGAAAGTTGTTGGTAGCTTTCGTATTCTTAAACTCACTTAAAAACTTCTTGGCTTTCACTCGTAGAACCTCCGAATGTATCCTGGAACCAGCTTTTTTGTTTTTGAAGAGAGAATGCCTTTTTTATAAAGCCAATGAATGACAAAGTTCTCCATGTATCTTTCTTTTGCTTTGATATAGATATTTGAGGCTATAATGCCTATTACGAGAGGAATATAACTTCCTGTAGCGAATGTTATAACCATGCCTATGATGCTCCATGCTATATCATCTACTTCCCACATGAGGAAAAGCATTTGTCTGTCAACAGTTCGAGGCACTTTGCTTTCCATAGTTACTCCTTAAACTGGAGGAGCCGAAGCTCCTCCGATGAATTAAAAGAGAGCTCCACCTGCGTTATTAGCAATGTCAGGCAAGATGAAGATTGCAGCTGCAGCTGCAGAAGAACCGAAGAAGAAAAGAGGTCCTGCACCGGCAAAAATGGATCTATAAAGTCCAACAACCAGAATTCCAAGAGCAAAGATTTTTCCTGGAACTCCTTCCACATACCCTACAAGCTTGTCCCATAAAGAGTTGAACTCCGCTCCTGTTGCGTTACTTGCCAGTGCAGAGTTTGCCGTTGCCAGGACAATAGCCATGACAACCAGCATAAACAGGTTAAGTCTCTCCCAGCTCTGCTGTAGCTTCTTCACTTTTCACCTCCCTTTAATGTGGTTTAACGCTGGAGAAGTTTTATTCTCATTGGACTTACAGGCAGTTCCAGATTTTCAGGTCTAAACACAAAAACAGCATTGAATCTCGCCTTACCGATAACTGCATCAAAAAGCTTTAAGTCATCCGCCTTTATGCCGTTCCATTCTTCAATGAGAATTCCCTCAAGAGCTTCAGCTATGAGATAGTTCATAGAGTGAACTTTCATTTTTGAACTGTAAGAGTTATCAACTATTTCGATTCCTTTCTCTTTAAGGACCTTGTCTATTCTGTCAGCAAGTGCCCATGAGAGAACAACCGCTATGTCGCCGTTAAACCAACCTTCGTATTTCTCAGCTTCCCTACCGTGCCACCTGATTTCTGATAAAGCAGAAAAGAAGGCTTCTCTTATTTCCTCCTGATATAGCTTTCCGAGATGTCTCATCTCCTCGCCAGTTACTATGGAATCTGCTTTTTTCACGAATTCAGCTATTTCGGGTTCTTCTTTTATGCCAAGAAAAGCCTTTACTATCCTGTTATTGCTTTCCTGCGGAACGTCCAGCTTCTTCCAGAAGTCGTAGGCAAACATTTTGTCTTTTATTCCAAACCTTATCGAGGAGATGGAGAAAGGCTTTTCATAAGAAAGCCAGAGAATCTTTCCAAAAGGAAGAGGAAAAGCCTGTTTAACAGTAGTTTTCATTTTTCCAGAGATGGCATCTGGAGCTGGAGATCCGTCAACCTTTTTCCATATCCACTTTGTATATCTCAGCTTTCCAAGATCATGAGCAAGTCCAAGAAGGTAACCTTTCAGAAGTTTTTCTTTATCTTCAATTCCACTGTTTAACATTAATTCAACAGTTTTCTCTGCAACGGCTTTACTATGTCCATAAAGTCCATCTTTCCTGTTATGGTGATAAAGAGAAGCTGGAACGTTGTTAAACCTGAGAATCAGGTTAAGATGGAAAATCTTTCTTAAAGTTGGATTTCTGAAAATCCTTAGAGGATTTATTTCTGGAACATCAAGGTATGTCGAAATGAATCTAACGGTATTAACAAAGAAGGAGTAAACAAAAAAGACTCCAGGAATTGCCAGTGGGAACAGAATTATCCATGAAAGATTCAGCAGTTTTAAAGAGACTCCTGCAATAAGAGCAAGAGCCAGTAGATAGTTTGCTATCATGTAGTTCCATAAAGGTTTAAGGTACAGCAAAACTAATCCCGGGTTATCTAACACCTGCCTGATAAAAGATACATCTGGCTTGATATTTCTATTGAGTTCTGAAGAGAGAAGCAGTGCCTCTTTGACTCTGTTAAAAGATTCCTTGAGTATGGGAAAAAGGTATCTGCTTTCTTCTTCAAAAATTGACAGGATGAGTCTTTCCCTCTGAGCAAAAGTAGCTATGGACTCGGAAGAGAGATTGAATGTAAATATGAAGTAAATGAGAGCAAATATTCCGAGCCCCGTGCAGAAAACCAAAATGTCCATTAAAAAGTTGTGTTCTTTCTCTGTTAGCTTTTCTTTTCCCATGATAGGGAGAGAATAAAGAAGGAAAAAGAGGAAGTGAAGGGACTCATGAGGTGTTAAATATTCTTAACATCTGGTGAGTCCCTCGGCTATTGTTGGTAGTAATCCTGTATTGTTTGAGCAGCCCCCTCAATTTGAGATTGGACGTTAGATATTGTGTTACTTACATTTTGCTCAATTTCAGGGAGCCATTCACTAAAATCTATCTTTGAGAAGTCAATCTTCTGGAATTCTTCAGGAGTGAATCCCCTGCAGTTAGGATGTTTTGCATCTCCCCAGCCTATACCAAGTTGAGGTCTTCCCTGCTCCTGAATTATTCTCGCAAGGACAGAATTGAAACAGCAGTAAGTCTTTTTCCTTTGTAAGCAGACACCAAGAACTTTTACAGCACAATAACTACCTATGTAATGGCATTGTCCATCAAGTTGTCCCCATGAACGTAGCTTGGCAAGAATTTTTTCACTTTCCTTACACATTCCTAAACCAAACCATGTGGTTGTCTTTCTACAACAATCTGAACCACCAGTCTGAAGTCCGGGAGGACGGCAACGTTTATCCCTACCATTGAATATGTATATAGTTCCCAAGCAGTTACCGTTTTCGTCTATCTCTCCATCTGCCTGTTTATCGTTTATTCCTTCTGGAGTGTCATCATATTCCAGGGCATCACTCCATCTCTCACAAGGATTAGGAGAACAGTAGTTTTCCCCACCTATTGGTAAACAGGGATAATCTCCAACTGGACATGTTAGGTCTCCAACATAACAACCGTCTGTTTCAGGAGTATAAACTCCGTTGGCACATATAGGAACGAGCTCGCATTTCAGAACATCTTTATTCCAGGTGTAAACGTAAGTATCTCCAGATGGACAGATGTGTTCTGCATCTGAAACACATTTATCAAGAACAGAGGAATAACTGATAGTATCACTCAAGGAAAAAGAACTATCCGTTGGACACTCTATTTCCTTTATGCAAAGCTGATTATTTTCAGAAGAAAGACTGTAAGTTCCACAGTTTTTGCCAACGGTTGCTATACATTGATTGTAAGAACTATCATAGGAGTTGTCCTCACAGTAGTTATCCAGCGTATAGCAAGTTTTTGTAGAGCTATCGTAAGTATATCCCCCACAATCTACTCCTGTTATAGCAGTTTCACACATATCTCTTTCAGTATTTAGAGTTCCTCCATTTCCACATTCAGCAGGCGTATAGCAAACATCATTATTTCCGTCAAAAGAAAAGCTTCCACAAAGGTTATTTCCAGCATCGCAAAGATTAATGTCTGCATTATAGGAACCCGGAGACAAACAGGTAGGAGTTAACTGACAGATAGTTCCACTAAGAGAGTAAGTGGATGGACAAGTTAAAGTATAAGCAAGTTGACACACATCGCTTGTGGGATTTAGAGAACCGCTACCACAATCAGGAGTTTTATAACAGCTATTGTAGGTAGAGCTATAACTGTAACCTGTTGGACACGTGAATTGAGCTTCAGCTTTACAGTAATCTATTGAAGTATCAAGAGTCCCTTCTGAACATTGAGCTGAAATGTAACAAACATCTCCCTCTAAGGTAAAACCAGAAGCACAGGTAGGCGTGGAAGCAAGCTGACATTTATCGATAGAGGTATTTAAAACTCCCAACTGACAGTCAGCACTTGTATAACAAATGTCATTAGAAGAATCAAAGGAGAGGTCTCCACAAAGATTTTCGGAAACAATACATAAGTTTGAAGAAGAACTGTAAGAACCCGGTGAAGAACAAACAGGATTAGCCTGACATACATCTCCAACACGAGTATAACCACTCGGACAGCTTGAATCAGTATAGAAATAAGAACTTTCGCATTTATCGGTTAAAGAATTGTAAGAACCAGGTAAGGGACAAGATGGAGCTTTATAACAAGCATTATAGGTTGAACTGTAAGTAAAACCATCAGGACACACGAAAGTTGGTTCTGCTACACAATAATCAATATCGGGGTCTAAGGTTCCTTGATAGCAGTAAACAGACTTATAACAGATGTTTCCTGATAACGTGTATCCAGATGGACAGGAAAGAGTATCTTCAGCTTCACACTTATCAGTAATAGTATTAAGCGTTCCCTCTCCACAGTAAGCATTGGCTACACAGTATCCAGAAGAGCTGTCGTAAATTCCTACCGAGCAAGAATAAGACGGATTGGTATAGCAAACATCTGCATTTCCGTCAAAAGTTCCTCCAGATGGGCAGGAAGGGTTGGCTATACAAAGACTGCCAGATAGAGTAGAACCAGAAGGACAGGAATATGTAGTGGAAGGATTCGCTTCACATTTTCCTGTTGAAGAATTATAAGTTGTTCCTGTTGGACATTTAACACAAATGTTGGAAGAGGTATAGTGGGTATAACCTATTGGGCAACCACTACCGTTGATTTCAAAAGTTCCACGGCAGCCACTATTAACCCAGATTTTCTTCCTGTCGGAGGTAATACCGAAAGTAGTTGCCCAGGATACCAACCAGTAACTCTGGCAGCTCGAACATTTATAATTAGTCCATGTCCATCCCCAATCATTATGAGTTTCCTCTTCACATTCAGAACATCCAAAATAACCGTAATAATAGTAACTGTTTTGCGGAACAATTCCATATTGACAGTTGTTGCATGTATAAGTAGTTTCACCAGTTAACCAGTTGTAAGACGAAGAACAACTGTTACACCACCAGAGCGTTTTGGGGTCAAAAGTAGAACAACTACCAGGAGTGGGTGCTTCTGTTGTTTGAGAAGAACAAAGAACTGTTCCTGTATCCGCAGTGTAAGCAGTTCTACATGCAGCGTCTGAAGCCTGCGACTTTAACTTAACAGACTTGATTTCATCAATACCATCTACCGAGCACTCATTATAATTGTAACCCCAGGAAGAACAAGAAACAGAGGCGGTAACGCTATCAGATTGAGAATCCGGAGCTGCTTCGCACTTCCCTGTTGATGAATTATAGCTTGTTCCTGAAGGACAATTATAGTTTACAGTAGCAGACGATTCACACCTGTTAGTTACTGAGTTATAAGTAAAACCACTTGGACAGGTAGGATTTGCCTCACATCTTCCAGTTGAGCTGTTGTACGTGTAGCCTGAAGGACATTGAGTCTGAGCAAAGGCTATACATCTGTTCAGAGAATTCGAATAAGTCATACCACTTGGACATTCAGGATCTTTCTCACATTTTCCAGTTGAACTGTTATAGGTATAACCTGTTGGACAGGTATGTTTTGGAGTGGCTTCGCATCTATTAGTTGTTTTGTTGTAATATCCACCAGAACAATAAACGCTTTTAATACATTTGTTGTAGGTAGAACTATACTTGTAAAGAAATGGACAGTAAGTATTTTCTACCGCTATCAGACATACATCGTTTGTTTTATCTAAGGTGGAACCTTCCGGGCAAATAGGTTCTGCTTCACATTTATTGGTATTTGTGTTTAACGTATATCCAGCAGGACAAAATGTAGTTGCCTGAACTTCACATTTATCGGTTTCTGTATCAAGAGTTCCTCCTTCAGGACACTCTGGAGCTTTTACGCATTTATCAAGAACTGCATTGTAAGAATAGCCTTCAGGACAGCTTTCCAAGCTTTTTTCACATCTATTTCTTTGAGAGTTGTAAGTTGTTCCTTCTGGACAAATTGGAACTCTTTCACACAAACCTGTATCGGAATTTAGACTCCAACCATCTGGACATTCATAACTTGGCACAGATTCACATCTATCCGTATTCTTGTTGTAAACGCTTCCAGCAGGGCAATAAGGAGACTTTATACAAGCTGAATAAGTAGAACTGTAACTGTAACCTGTGGGACAGACAATTCCAATTATTGAAACCAAACATAAGTTGTAAGTTGGATTATACGTTCCTCCTTCCGAACAAACAGGAGCTTTTTCACATTTCCCCGTTGATTCATTCAAAGTCCAGCCATCTGGACAAACAGGAGTAGCCGCTAATTCGCATTTATCAGTATTTGGGTTAAGAGTCCCACCGTCTGGACATTCAACACTTCTGACGCATTTATCAAGAACTGCATTATAGGTATAACCTTCAGGACATTCTCCTAAGCTCTTTTCACATCTATTTCTTTCAGAGTTATAGGTTGTTCCTGATGGACAGGATGGAGACATTTCGCATTTATCAATGGAGTAGTTATAGGTATAACCAGCAGGGCAGAGATAAATCGGGTCTTTCTCACATCTGTCAGTTGAAGGATTGTAAGTCGTTCCTGATGGACAGGTTACGTCCTTGTAACAGACATCTCTATTCTGGTCATAGTTGTATCCATCGGGACATTCGTTTATAACCTGCTTTTCACATCTATCTGTTGCAGGATTGAACACTCCTCCCTCTGGACAGGTAGGAGTTATCACGCACTTATCGAGAGAAGAATCCCACGTATAACCAGCAGGACAGTTTATTTCCAGAGGGTCAGCCTGACACATATCTCTTTCAGTATTAAGGGTTCCTTCTGGACATAAAGGTTCTTCATAAGTAGCCTCACAGGAAACTTTGTCTATTGGACACACATAACCGTTTCCATTATCGGCTTCTATACATTGCTGAATTTCTGACGGATCATCAAAAAAACCAGTTTCATTTATATCTTTTGCACAGTAATAGGTATCGTTATCAGGAGTAAAATCGAGATAGGGAGTAGCATTATCAGTCCCATTTTCAGTTGCGTTTTCTGAGAAAATTGGACAGGAAACAAAAGCTCTGAAAGAAGTTGTATCTAAAAAACTTCCATTACACTCAACATATTTTTGTCCTGATATATCCACTATTGAACATATACTATTTCTATAGTTATCAATCACTCCTTTATCGCAAAAGAAATAATCAGCAGAATAGTTGAGTTCACCTTTGAGGGTTAAAGCATCATCACAAGATAAAAGCTCACATCCTTCGGGAAGGGAACCATTCAAACTATCAATTTCAGAAACGGGATAGAATTCATCTGTCAATCCATATTCTCTGTCATCCTGGAAGAAACTTCCTGTTAGTGCATAAGCAGTAGCAGTAAAAGAGAAAACGGTCAAAACAGTTAACAGTTTTTTCATTTCCCTCCCTCTTACGGTGGAGAACTTGAACAGATAATGTCTTTGGAAGCCTCATGAATAGCCTGTAAAGTAGTGGCTGCTAAACCAAAACCATCCACGCAACCGCAATCTTGCTCTATCTCTTCCCCAGAGGAAATTGGACAGTAGTAGTTGCCGTTTTCATCTTTCTCACAAAGTCTTACTTCTCTCTGATAAGTGGTGGAGTTCCGTGTTGTCTCATCCGAGAATACTGTTCCATCGGTTACTGGAATCTTTACCATGCAGGCAATGGGACATTCCTCATGATCTACTCTCAGATTATCAAGAGGTACATGCCCTTCTCCAAGAGTATCCTGATAGTCTCCTGTCTCAGGATCTGCAGATTCCAGAACTGTTTGGGTTCTTTCAAGATTGAAGTCGTATTGGGAATCTTCTTCGCATTCATAGGTTTCCTTTATCCAGAACCAGCTATCTTCTCCTTCTTTCAGAGTATATGACTCTCTGTCTGGACCAATTGCCGATATTGAGTTTCCATCGGCACAAACTCTCCATTGCTGACCAAGCTCGGACGATGTGGTGTCAAAACAAAAAGGTAAAACACTTGTAGAAATCCGAGAAAAGTTCTTCACCACATAAACACAGTTTTGACCGTTCTGATCACATATCTGTTTGTCCTTCAATCTGCATCCATCATGTGAGCTACAGGTATCCGAAGAGATTATCTGGAGATCGGGAATTTCTTTCACCACAACGTAAAAAGTGGCAGTTGGAACACCATTACATCCACCATTATTCCAATAGACGGCTGAAACCTGCTGAAGAATATCAGACACACCCTCATAAGTTCCTGATGAAGGCGTATCACCATCAGAGTGGGAGTTAACATATTGAACGGTCTCATTTCCTATTTTTATTTCTATTCCTGGATCGTCTGGAATATGCCACGATGTTCCGAAACTTCCATAAAACTGATAAGAGAAACCAACACCGCAACTATGGCCTACGTTTGCAGGTAAATAACACCTGAATAATCCACTGCCTATTTCCTCTCTTCCGGTACAGGTTTCCGGTAATTCGTAGCCCTGATCTGTTACTATCTTTGTAGTAATAGGAGAAGGAGGAATATTCTTTTTCTCACACGTATAAACCGAAACATGCCTAACGGCAGGCGAGTTAACAAGAGAATAATAAGGACTGTTAGGGTCACTTTCCTCACTCATTCTACGTTCATCAGCAGGGATCATTCCAGTTGAATAATACTGCTCAACGCTTTCAACCTCACCGCCTACTACTGAACAGTTCCTTGAATCCTGACCATAATAAGAAACTGTAAGGTTCTGAACGTCTAAATCGCTTCTGCTGATAACAACTCTGGTATTGCTTTCGTTTAGTGCTCCAACAGCTCCCCCTCCGAGAGAAGAGAGAATGTTGTCCATTGCACTCCATACAACATTCCCACATGAGTTGTTAATGCAATAGCACCCTCCCAGTCCTGCTTTTACGTCAGGTAACTGTTCAAATGCCAGCTTTCCGTTATTGGTAGTGGTCCACTTCCAGAATGTACAGGAATCCCAGGTTCCAGGTCTGCAAACAATTACTCCATTAGCACATACACCACTTATCAACCCTGCTGAGGAGCTGTCTGCAGTTGTAAAACCATAGCTGTTGCTGTCTATGGAATAATCAAATTCACCATCAAAATTGGTATCCTGTCTTACCAGAATCCTTATATCTCCAGTAGAGGAAGGTAAAACCGAAATTGTCAGGAATTCTTTTGTAGAAGGACACTGAAGCTGTGCATTGAAAGATTGGGAGTTGTCAACTGTTTTCATTTCTCCCTGACCAAACATAGGAGACTGAAGATTCTGCTGAAGGTTGCTTTTACTTCCATATTTGCCCTTTATCAGGTTTCCGAGATTACTTCCCACCTGTTTAGACTGACTTAATTCATCCGCTACTGCTGTTATTGAAAGCATAAAAACGAGCAAAATAGTCTTTCTCACAATGCAACTCCTAAAAGGCACAACAGTCTCTCTTTCTATAAAGCATCCAGACAAAGTTGTCTCCAGATAATGGGTAGTTCTTTGCCCAATCCCAGATCAAACCAGATCTTCCGATTGGCTCTCTAATGATGTCAGGAATCGGATAAAGGAGAAGAAGAGAATACTGGCTCTTTCTCCAGATAGGCATTGGATATTTACCGCACAATCCCAGCCTGCCTATGCTACCCCAAAGGATTCCCTGCCTGTGAAGTTTGTAAATCATCTTGGCAGCAATGGCAGCGTTGGCTTCTATGTAATCGGTGCTTTCAGAAAAACCTGCAAGAGGATATGAACTTCCCCAGCTTCCCATGCACCAGAAAAGAGGATCAAGAGGAAATCCAATAGTTGAAGCAACAGAATCCACCATACAGGCAAACTGAGTTATTGGATTGGCAAACACCACTGCTTCAGGTTCTATAACCGCCGTAAGAATTTCATCCTGCCAGAGTGGATCAAGCTCTGATAAATAGGCTATGTCAAAGCCAGTATGTTCAAGGCAGACAAAGTCAAGAAACAACTCAAGAACTGTCCACACGGGAAAAATCATGTAGTGAACCTGAGCACCGGAGATGTGCTGATTTCCTTCTGTCTGAGTAGCCCCTCCTCCAAGATTTTGAAAGTTGATTCCTATTGGCAAATACATACCTGTGAAAGGAGAACAGTAAGGAATTTTCGCAGTCTCCAGAATTCTGACCGGTTCCCATAGAGAAACAGGAATCCCTATTCTTGGAATCGGAGGATTTCCCATCCAGCAGACACATACCGGAGAACTTATTGGATCAACATCTTCAAGTCCTTTAAAATCCAGAACCTTAATACCAGCTATCCGAATGGGAAAAACGTTATAGATAGTCTTCATAGCTGTAGCTATGATTCTGGCAGTAGTAGCAGGACTTGCTTTACATCCTGGAACAGAAGCTTGAGCAGTTAAAAACAGCAAAATAGAAACAACCAATGAGAAGAGGACTTTCCTCATTGTCTGTTTTTCCTCGCAAGTATGTTTTCACAGTTAACTGCTATCACTTTCACTTTCATATAGTCCCCTTTTCTTCTCACAACAGATATTGTTTCTTTCAGGTTCAGACGCTCTTTTATTCGCGGAGTGAGGAAGTAAACCTGTTCTTTGAATTTCTTTGTCAGCTTCTGCCAGTTACCGTCAGTGATTATCAGCTTGTGATAGGCTGGAAAACTTTTGATGTGCTTTTCCACCCAATTGATTTCTTCTTTACTGTTGCCGTTGAAAACTATCAGAACAGGAGGATCAACGGGAATATACTTGAGTGGATTAAACTTGAAACCTTTTGGATAGAGAATTCCCACTATCCTGCCGCTTTTATCAACTTTTGGAACATCAAAGGGAAGTTCATAGGTCATATCAACAAGGTAGCTGTAACTTTTCTTTGCAGGTGGAAGCTGCACTATTTCTTTCGGCTTGTAATGTTTATAAAGCTCCTCAAATCTTTTTTTGATAGCTGAATAGTTCACGTATTTCGCTCTTTCCTGAATCTCCGTCAGCAAATCAGGTTCAACTATTGGATAAGTGCTTGCGTAAACATTGGTAAAAAGAAGAAGTGCAGCAGGAAGAAGATACCTATTCAGATACATCGGTAATCTCCCTGTATATTTCAACAGCTTTCTCATCAGTCCTTATATCAGGAAAGTAATCGTCATAACGTTCTTCTCTCTCCTCGCAAATACATTCATCTTGATCCTTCTTTTTCTTTCTCTTTTTGCTGGATTTCCTGATTATCATAGTGTCCCCTCAAAATAGTGGAATTGCTGTTCCAACAATGTCTTTCTGTTCTACGAATCCCCAGTATCTGCTGTCGTAACTAAGAGGATGTACTCCCATCACGAAGTAGTTACCCTGCGGGATTCTTCCATTCCAGAGGAAATTTTCGACTGGTTTACCTTTTGAATCCGTATCTCTGGCAGTTCCTATGTAAACCCCATTGCAGTAATACCTTTTCTGACTGTCAACTTCCAGCATATCCCCTGGAAGGCATTTGACCTGTTTAACCATTCTGTAATCCCGTGGATAATACTCAGAACCTTTAAAGTAAAAAACAACAAATTCTCCTCTTTCCGGAGTTTTATCAAGCTCGTTAAGCCAGAAGAGTTTCTGAGGCAGAGAAGCACTGGTGTTGTAGATAAACTTCCCGATATTCTCACCAATAAAGTGAACAATTGCACCCAAGAGGAAAATGAAAAGAATAGTGTTAAGAGCCGTTTCCTTTGAGACTGAGCCTGTAAATAACTTCTTGCGTAATGTCTCTAACCTCTTCATTTTCTACCACGCTCCCTTTTATAAGGATTATTCCGTCGTAACTGTCAGTAATCGTCTGAAGCTTTTCTGCATTGAGCTTTAAAAACCTTTCCAGAAGCTGAGGATCGTTAATCTTTCCCACGCCTTTGAGCTGTTCCTGAAGAACTTTCTTCATGTCAAGAACGTAGAAGTGTTCTTCATGAGGTCTGTTCCAGAAAAAGGCATATCCTGCAACCACCGAAAGTGAAACAATTAATGAGATAAAGAAGTTGACAACGTAATTCAAAGAACACCTCCAGTAAGCAGTGCTATGTAGCCATCCTTAACCTTTTTGCACAGGTAAGGCTTTGCAGAGAGAAGGTCTGTTTTTATAAATCTCAATCCGTCTATCTCTACAGAATCATTTCCTTTCAGTAACTTTTCAGCCTCAGCAAACAACCGTGACACAGGAAAAACTCGCAGAACATATTTATCCTTCCTGCCAACAAAACATTCAATTCCTTTTCTTTTAAGGAGAGAACATAAAGAGATAGCTCTTTCCCTGTTATTGCTTTTGAGAACAACTGAAAACATGCCGTTATGAAGGAGTAACACATCTGGAGAAAGGTTTAGCTCCAGTAAGTTTTGAGTTCTCATAAGAGCATGGGAAAAACTTCTAAAAGTTCCAGCAAATACCAGCTTTCCTTTGTAATCTTCTTTTCTAAAGAAGGAAGGCAAATTTTTCGTAGAGTTCTGCCTGTTTTTTTCTTCCCTAATCTGCTGTTCCAGTAAAGTAACTTTTTTTCTGAGTGCCTTTATTTCCTTTCTGAGGAGTCTCATCTCTTTTTGAATAGTAGAAACGTCATCCATTAGATAGCCAACAGCTTCCTTTACCTCTGGAAGAGTAACGCCATCTCCAAATGCCGATAGAGGCAATAAAAGAGCTAAACTACTTAATACCAATCCTTTTCTCATTGAGGTACTTCCTTATCCTTTCGTCTATAAGAGGTTTCTTGATTTTTTCTGTTTTAGCAGGAGTAAGGAGATAGTTCCCTATTATCCATTTACCTGTTTCAACAGTTAAAAAAGTGTATTTAGCAGCATTGAGAACTCCATTAGAATCAACGTAAGGAAAGATCAACACTCTTATTACCGTATCAGGTGCTTTTATTGGTGTCGGAGCTGTTTTGAGAATAGCAAGTTCCTTTTCCATTTTCTCTTTATGGTATGTAGCTTCTTCTTGTTTTAGTTTTTGTCGGGCTATCCTTTTAGCTCTCTCTTCAATTAAAAGAGCAAGTTTCTTTTCAAGGTCTTCTGTTCCAGCTCCAAGTTCTTTCCTTGCCTGAATCTCTGATAAAAGTTTTCTGATTTCCTCGTCAATGTCCCCGGAAAGTTTTGCTTCTTTCTTCTTTTCTGGACAGTCATTCCCAAGACATTTAATCTTCACTTCTTTTCCTGAAGTTCCACAACCAAAAGCAAGAAGAATTAACGGAAAAAACAGCAGTTTTTTCATCCTTTACCTCTTTGCAGTATGTTCAATGCATTTCTGGATTGCTTCTTCTATGGAAGAGCTTTCAGCCATAAACTTTTGTCTGAGTGCAACATCATGAGCATCGGTTGTATAGAGCCAGTAAAAGAAGGGAGAAAGAATAAGCCTCCCGATTCCTCTTCCTCTTGGAGTAACCATGTAGATTTCTGACCAGTAACCTTTGAGGGTTTTAAGAGTGTTTTTCAGGACATCTTTTTCAAACTCAGATATATCAAGCTCTTTATCTCTATGTATCTTCTCCCACTCTTCAGGTTTTTGTTCCAAGATAAACATGAAGTCAGCAGTGGATTTCAAGACTTTCGTTACATCATTTTTCTGGAAGTCTGAAATGTTTTGAGTTATGGTGATAATTGAACCATTGAACTTTCTATATTCTCTCGCTCCCTGTTCAATGAACTTGAGCATTTCTTCATCCTGGAAGAACCGCCAGGCTTCATCCCAGATAACAAGCTTCTTTATACTTCTGTCACCAAGATAAATCTCTTTGTTTATGTGGAAGAAAAGTGTCATTAAAAGAAGGGACATAAGTTCTCTGTTGTCTTTTACAGCTCCAAGTTCCAGAACCACAAGTCTATCTTTAAAGTTAACTTCATTCTTTCCTATGAAAAACTTTGCATACTGACCGTCACACCATGGGGCAAGATTAAACTCAGCAAGCTTCAAAAACTCTTCTTTTCCTTCTTGCCTTCCGATGGAAAATATCTCATCTCTGACGTGTCTTATGTCTGTCTTGTCTCCATGTTTGGATAAAGCCTCTTTTATGGCTATCTGAATCATTCCCCTTTCTGTATCAGAACACCTTTCATTCGGCTTTATCATCTTGTCAACTATGTCCACAAGAAACTTCATCTGTTTATCAAGATCCTCTATTTCCGAGAAAGGATTAACCACTATTGGATTATCAGGAGTAACGTCAACAAATTCACCGTTAAAGAGACGGGCTATTCCTTCGTAGGACCTTCCAACATCTATAATTCTTATTACCGTCTTTGGTAAAGAACGGTAAGAAGCTACAATGTGATTCACCAGAACGGATTTCCCTTTTCCCATTGGAGCAGTAACAATACCGTTCATACCGCCGTTAGTATCCCAGAGGTCAATAAACATCAGTTGACCTCTTCTTGAAAGAAGAGGAATTGTGGGAGTTCCTGTTCCCTTCCAGTCCCACTGAATAGGAAGAAGATGGGAAACATTATCTGCTAAGAAAGTTTTAAACCTTTGAAATTTTTGTTCTGTGAATTCCCTTACAAGGTTAAAGGGCGTAGCTGAAAGAAGGAAAGGAAGGTTGAGGAGCTCTTCCTGAAGTTCATAGCTTTTCTGCGACATAAAGTTCTTAACCACCTGTACGGAGCTCCTGAGTTTTTCGTAATCTTGAGACATCAGGTTCCATACCACACATCCTTTCCAGAGTATTTCTCCTTCTTCAAGATTTCTCGTAAGGTGGACAAAATCCTCCTGCCTTTGCTGAAGTCTGGTGGAAAGAGCCGAAAAGTTTTGTTGTTTCATCACAACTTCAGCTTTTTTCAAAAGTTGTCCTTTTTCTTTCCTGGTGGCTTTTCTCAACAAAAGAGAAAGAGTGAAGGGAACGTTTATCTGGTTTCTATCACGAGACATAACAGAACCGGTGAACTCCAGGGTTTGAGCAATAGATACCGTGGAAGGATACTTCTTAATTGTTAAAGCTTTAGTGTAGAAGCCATCTACCTTACAAAAAGAATCATACTGTTCAATTAAGGTATCATGACAGATAGCCTGTTCTCTTATTTCGGTTTCTTCGTCATAGATGATTTTTGAATCTACAGCATGAGAAGGATTCAGAATGTAATAGTAAAACTTCAAGACACTATAAGGAGTCATGTTTTTGGGATATAGTCCAGCCTGAGAAAGAGTCGCATGTATGCTGTCCCTGAGATCAGCTATATCTTTGCTCTTTGCTTCATATTCATCTGTTTTGCAGGGAACCTTGAATGTCGCAAAGAGCAATCCGTCCCTTACTGGAACATTCCAACTGTTGTAAAAACCTTCATATCGGTGTTGTCTCAGAAACTCAGCATACTTTTCTGCAACAAAAGATGTTTTCTTTTCCCTGCTTTTAGTGTATCTGTCGAGGTAGGAATCAAAGTAAGGAGAAGCAAAAAATGTCCATTGAACAATGGTATCTTCGGGAATTGATGGATCGTTAAATATGTTCTTCATTATGGTCACAGTATCTATTCCAGTTCCAATCTTCGGATAAAGTTCAAAACCAAAACCTGCCGTATCATCATCGCAAAGAAAAAGTTCAAGTTCTTCATCAAAAGCAGTTGGCATAACATACTTTGAAAGTCTCTCCCGAAAAAGGAGATTTTCTATCTCTTCCCGTTCCACCCCTGAAACGTCCTCGTAAATACCCAGAAACTCTGCAATTTTTTTCAAAACTGCCATAGTTCCTCCTTCTCTGTCAGAATGGTAGAGAAGGTAGAAAGAATTTTGAAGGGACTCATGAGGTGTTAAATATTCTTAACATCTGGTGAGTCCCTTGATTGAAATAAAAAGGATGGCTAAACTCCTTTAAAAAGCAGAAGGAGTGAAAAATGATTGTGAGAACGTTACTTTTAGGGATTCTTGCAGGTTCAACCGCATTTGCAGGAGTATGTGAGGAGATAACTGACCGAGTTCTTCAGAAACATGCCCCTATTCCACCATACCAGGTAATGTCAAAGAGAGAAATTAACGGACTGTGTGAAATGATTTTGAACATCAATGGTCAGTTCGTTCCTATCTATGCGACAAAGGATTTTGTCCTTGCAGGAGAAATGTTTTCAAACAGAAGGCAGATTACTCAGGAGCAGATAGCAAAAATAAGAAAAGAACAGGTTAAAAGACTAAAAGGAAAACTTGATGAACTAACAGCCACTATCTATAAACCTGCAAATGCTACAGGAAAGATTCTTTACTTCATTACCGATCCAAACTGTCCTTACTGCAACAGATTTAAGAAAACCGTCAAGGAATTTGCAGATAAAAACGGCATAACCGTAAAACTTGTTTTCTTTCCTCTTCCATTCCACAAAGGAGCTGACAGAAAAGCAGAATCTTTTATCTGTGAAGGAAAAACTTTTGAAGACTATTTAAAAGACAGTTATGGAAGCAAAACATGTGAAGATGGACAGGAGAAAATCCAGGAAATGTTAACTCTTGCAAAAGAAGCAGGTATCAGAGGAACTCCAACTTTCATAACAGAAAACGGAAAAGTAATAATCGGCTTCAGAGAAAGAGAAATTGAGAGAGCTCTCGGAATAGAACATAAGGTTGACGTTTCGAAAATAGACCTGTCAAAAGCCATTCAGGTTGGAAGTGGTAAAGGAAGGAAAATTATTGTTGTTACTGATCCTACCTGTCCTTTCTGCAAAAGGGCATGCAATGCACTAAGACACTATGCTGAAGAAGGAAAAGCCACCTTTTATGTTTACTTCCTTCCTGTTCACGGAGATGCAAGTAAAAGAGCAATTGAGTTTATTTTCAGTCAACCGAAAGAGACAAGAGCAGAAGTTCTTGCAAAAATCTTTAAAGGAAAGTTAAGGATTCCTGCAAACTTTAAACCCACATCCGAAGCAGAAAAGCTCTTCAAAGAAAATCTCATAGAAGCAAACAAGACGGGAGCAACTGCAACACCTACTTTCATTTTATCTGACGGAAAAGTCATTGAAGGAGCAAGAATTCCTGAAATTGAAAAGGCAATTAGTGGAGGGTAAAATGCAGTTCTTTTCTTCTCCAGTAAAGGAAACCTTTTATCAGAGTAAACTTCTTATTAAAGAGCTTACTTTGATTTTCGGCCACGGCATGATCCTCTACTTTCTAACTCTGCTGTCTCCTTTTTCCTTAATAATTCCAATAATAGTAACAGCAGGAATTGTTTTCCTATCGGTAAAGAAAAATAACTTTGGAACTCTTGAAGAGCTGAGAAACTTAGCAAGGTTTTCTTTTCTTGGAAGTCCAGTAACGATAACTTTTACAGTTCTATTACCACTTAAAAATCCTCTACCAATATTAATAGCTCTTGCTTTTTTCCTTGAATTCCTCGTCATTTACTCCATTCTAACTTACATCGAGTTGAGGAGGATCTTGTAATGGATTTCTTCTTCGGATTCTCAGGACTTCCAGCAGATCAAGGACCATACAAAATGGTTAAAGTGAAAGAATGGATAATTGGCGAACCTCCAGCGATAACAAAACTTATCCCTAAAGTTCAAGCTCCTCTGTCCATAAAAGTAGGAAACATGAAGATTACACTTCCCCAGAAGATTGAAAAGAATAAGAGGTGAAAATTGAAGTCCATCGTTGCCCTCCCTTTCATGCTTCCCCTCTTACTGTCCTCTGCTTTTGCAGGGGATTCTCCTTCTCTAAACAGTGTTCTTGAAAAAAGATTCAAAGAAGCTGAGGAGCTGAAACTTCCAGAAGTGAAAAACAGAAATGAAGAAGAAATGAAAAAGGAAGCTGAGAACCTTTACAGGATTTACCAGGGAAAAGTGAAACCGAAAGTGGAAGAGTGGAAGGAGAAAATTCATTATGACGGCAAAAGTGTAAGGATTGCTGAAGGAAACGGTAAAAGCAAAACCGAAAAAAAACAGAGTTCTGAAATCTTCAAGGAAGATGAAAGACTTTACATCTTTATGAGTTCTTCCATCCCTTTAAGTGTCTGGAGAGATTATGCAGCAGTTCTGGACAGGTTACAAACGGATCGTATTGTTATGGTCCTTAGAGGTTGCATAGGTGGATGCCGTTACATCAAACCCACTCTGGAATTCCTGCAGAAAGTTATCAAACCCGATGAGCATAGCGAATACTCTGCACTTATAGAAATAGACCCTCTTCTTTTCAGGAAGTACAAAATAAAAGAAGTTCCCTGTTTTGTTTACGCTAAAGGTTTACAGGTAGATAGATCAGACCTTTCTGAAGGCTGGGAAAAGAATATCAAGGAAGAACCTAAGTTTTGGATTTCCTGTGGAGATTGGGCTTTTGGTTATCACATTGAAAGGCTGGAGGAAAAATCTCATTCGAAAAGTTTAGAAATACTTCTAAAGAAGCTGAAAGAAACATGGTTCACGAGCGATAAGCATCCTGATTCCTTTTTCTTCAAAAACCCGGAATAGAATGGAGGATAAAAATGGAAAAATGGAAAATCCTTGCACTTTTTGATGTAGGAGAAGCCGAAGCCGCAAGGGGATTTAGCGAAGGCGAGATGCGATTAATTTTTGGAAACACCATAGAAACAGACGAAAGCTTTTTCCTTCAGTATAAAACTCCTTTCGGATTGGTAGATGAACCATTAGTGATTAAGACCGACAAAGTTCCACTTCTCTTTGGTTTGTTAAGAAACCCAGATAAAGAATATGTTCTCATAGAGCTTGATAATAACTACACTGCGAAAAAAGTCATTTGGAAAGGAAGTTCTGAAGAGTGCGAACACCTCCACCAGTTATATTCTCTTCCCCGATACCTGCTTGAAGAAGAAGAGATGTATATAGAGCTGGGAGCTTCAGATGTTAAAGTAGAAGATTATCCCAAGATAGAGGAAAAGATAGTGAAAGCTCTCTGGGAAGCTATGGAAAATATGGAAGATAAGGAAAGGTAAGTTTCTCTTTTTTTCAAAAATTCAAATAAAGGCACAGCAGCCAAGCGGTAGCGAGGCTGCGTGTCTTTGTTAAGGAGGAAAGATGAGAACCTGCAGCTCTTTTCACAGCGAAGATAAGAAAACCGCTCTATTAGTCCATGCCATCCCATTGGCTTCAACAAAGTGTAACGTAAAGAGGGAAAGAATCACACTTCCAGAGAGAAAAGTAAAAGCAACGTACTCACGGCCTTCAAAATCATCCCTAACAGAAAGGTTTCTCTTTTCTAACATAATCACAGTTATTGTAATCCTTTGTGTGGCTACTTTTTTCGCTAAAGTAGGAGGAATCTCAACTGAAAATATCTTAACCCTTATGACAGAAAATCTATTTTCCCATCCAATTGTAATACCTGAAATAGTTATAGCAAGTATTCTGCTAAGTCTTTTTTCTTCCGAAAGCTTAATACTACTTCCTCCACTTATCTTTGACATTACTTACCTTCTAATATTTGGACACCACATACTATTAGCACCAACAAATTACGACTTATAGAACCTTTTCAATAGGAGAAAAGCATGAGAAAAGGATTTATAGGCGAAACTCTCCTTTTCATCCTTGCACTCATTGGAGCTTGGGCACTCTATCACTGGTATAAAACAGAAACCCTGAAAGAAAATCTTTCGTTGATGGCAAATGACTATAAAAGAGCTGTAATGACTGTTGTAACAGATCCACAGGACAGAGAAAAGATTAATCAGGCTATGGAACAGATTGAAGAAGTTTTGAAGAAATACAGAAAATAAGGAGATAAAAAATTCCTATGGAAAACAGAAGTCATCTAAGCAAGTCCCTGAAGGTGCTTTTTCCCGATAAGAGTTCTTATAGAGTGAAACAGAACGATATTCCGTTGATTCTCTACTCTTATGAATGCTACAGGAGAAAAATAACGGAAGTGGAGCTCTCAACAGAATATTTCCTCTCAGACAAATATCTGAAGAGTGGAAAAAAACGAATTATTAAAAAAGGAGGAAGACTTACTTTCATTTATAAGAAACCACCATCCTTGGTATATATGGCTGGCTACCTGAAAAAAAAATTTAACGTGCGAAGTTACACAGACATGCTGTTAATAGCTTTAGCTTGCGGAATGGAAAACCCTTCCCGTCTCCTTGTAGCCTCCCAGCGATTTCAGCACAATAGAAGGTTAAGCAAGCTTTCAGCAGAAAAGATAAGGAAAGAATGGATCAAAATTTATCAAGAAGCTGAAGTTATGCTGGGAGCTTTTACAGAGGAAAAAATTAGAGCAGTTAAGAAGAAAAAAGGTAGCGAATGGCAAAAGGTATTTTCGGAAATAGAAACTAACCTGAGAAAAGTTGATGATTTAGAAATCGCTGCTGGTCTCACTCTATATTTCAGGAAAAAAGAAAGAAACACCAGAATAGAGAGAATCCATACCATAGATGCTGAAAAGATTTTTCAGTTTGATACCCTTTTCTGGCTTCTAAAATCTGGGAACATTCTAAGTCCCATAGATTTGAAACGAATATCCATTGAAGAGAATTTTTCTCCTGAAGCAGTTACCACAGTAAACTACCTTGTGAAAAAAGCAAATGAGGAAGGCATTGAACCATCAGCTCTTCTTTTCTACTATGCATTATCCGGAATGCCACCAGAAGTAAAAAGGTTCTTCGAAAGAATAAAAAAGTTCCAGGACAAAAGAGAGTTGATATGGCAGCTAATATACATCAGGAATAATAGAAGAAAATTCAATAAGCAGATAAACCTACCTGAGCAGGTAAAGGAATATCTAAATCAGAGAGTTTTGGTAACAAAGTCTCACATCCTCAAAGGGAAGAAACTAAAGATATTTAGAAAATAGTTAAGTAAACTAATCTTTACCTTAGTAATCCAAAGTTTACATAAGTAAAGTTTCCAATAGTAAAGTATCGTTTATATATAGCAACCTTTGGTAACTAACCTTTATTTCAGGCTGGGATACATTTTGGGGAGCTTAATAACTACATAGTAGTTATTTACCAGCTAAAAAATTTGTATCCACTAAAAACTTTGTATCCACAATAGCTGGAGAACTTCAAAGGATATTCCTGTCTCCACTATCAATAACTTCACTATACGATAGTATAGTTTAGTATAGTAAAGTTATGTCAACTCAACAATAAACTAAATCTAAAGCCAGTGAAAATTTTTGTTCTGTTTCAAGGCTTTAAACTATTTAAGGTCTATTTAACCAAACATTACGATAGTAAACTATACAATAGTTTAGTTGACTAAACTATACTTTAGGTATAGAATAGTAAAAACATCCAAAAGAAGGAGGAAAAGATGAATCTGCTCATAGCTGATTTCGGTTACGGAGATGTGAAGTACATAGTTACAGATGAAGAATTTAAATCCTTTAAAAAAGGGAAATTTCCCAATGCGATTGCAAGAGTTTCCACATTTCTGAATGTCTCTGAATATACAGAAGACAACATTATCAAGTTCAATGGTAAAAAGTTTTTAGTTGGTAAGGAAGCAATAATGCATAACCCGTTCACAACCAGAACATTCTCTTACATCAAAAAATACTCTCCTCTCCTACTGGCAAAAATAGTCATTACAGAAAACATTAAGGAGCTGAGTGGAGTTGTAACAGGCCTTGCTCTTACAGACTTTAACAGAAAGAAAGAGTATATAGAATCTCTATCAACTTTTTCTTTTGATAAAAGAGTAGTTTCCGTCCCGCAGGAAAATATTCTTGTAATGCCACAGGGCTATGGGATATATCTGGACTTTTCACATGAAAAAGGAGAAAAGATTCCACAGGTTTTAATAGTTGACATCGGATATAACACACTCGACATAGGATACGTAAACGAAAAAGGTAAGTTCAGCCTTGCAATGTCAAGAGCTTACCAAAACGAAGGTGTTGTCAAGATAACAAAAGCATTGGAAGAATTCATCAGAACAGAACTTACAAGTGTTCAACTTCCAGAGCAGGACATAAAAGAAGCTCTTAACAGAAAAAAGATTAAGTTATCTGGAGTGGAACATGACTTAACCGAAATAGTCAATGAACTCTCGGAAGAATATGCCGAGTATGTAATGAACAAACTTCAAGCAGATTACGAACAAATACTTGAAAAAGCAGAATATGTTGTGTTTGCAGGAGGTGGAGCAAGATACATAAAAGACTACTTAAAAGATATGGGAAATGTATTTATCCCTGAAGAACCTGAATTTTCCAATGTTCGTGGCTATTACTATGGAGCAAAGGGGGAGTAAGATGGCAAAGAAAGAAAGAATGTATTTTTCTATAGACAAAGACATTGCGGATATGCTTAAAACTCTGGACAGAAGCAGATCCAAGGCAGTTAACATTATACTTAGATATGCCAAAGAAAAGGGCATACTTCAGAAGGTTATTCAGCACTTACAGGGAGAGGAAAGTCTATTGAAAGAACTATTAGAGGAAAAACAGGCAGGTAAAGGAGCTCAAGCTCACAAAGAAGAAAAAAAAGGTTTCAAGAAGAGCTTTAACAATTTAGTCGATGGAATTGATGGAAATTAAGGAGGAATACCAATGGTTATTAAGGTCAGCAAGCTGGAAAGGATACTGAAAGAAAGGAAGAGTTACCCTGCCGTTAACATACTGGAACTTGAAGTTCCCCCTGTTCATCCAGGAGAAATTTTAAGGGAAGAATTCTTAAAACCGCTTGATTTAACTCAAGCTCAATTGGCAGAAGAACTTGGAATTAACCTTAAAGTAATTGATGAACTTGTAAATGAGAAGAGATCCATTTCTCCAGAGATAGCTATAAAACTTGCAGAAAGGTTCGAAACTTCCCCAGAATTCTGGTTGAGATTTCAAGAAGATTATGACTTGTGGAAGAGGTCAAAGAGGTAATAAAAGCGTAATAGAACTGAAGTAGCAAGATGGAGAAAGAAATAATCATCACTTTAATATTCATTCTTACAGTTGGACCACTTTTTTCGTATATGCTATACAAAATTATCAAAGATGCCAGAGAGATAAAGTGAAAGTTCACTCTAAACAAATGGATTAGCAATCTCAACCTTTTTGCCTTTCCACTCTATAACTGGATATGTTACATCCTCGGTCAGAATCAGTGGAATTCCATTTTCTAAAGCAGAAGCTATAATACAGGCATCCCAGAATTGAAGTCTAAAACTGTCTTTAAGCTCTACTGCCAATTTTACTGTGGAAGGAGATTCATTAAACACTACACAACTTTCAGAAAGAACTTCTATAAATCTAAAGACTTCTTCTTTTTCAACTTTCAATTTTACCTGCAAAACGTGAGCTAATTCCTTAAGTACCTGCATTGAAATTACTATCTTTCCCGAAAGCTCCTTTAAAAGTTCTTCAAGCATATCTCTTTTCCATACTTCCTGATCACTAAATAGATAAATCCAAAGATTAGTGTCCCATAAAACAAAATTATTCAACACAACCTCCAATAGACATTTAAATAAACAAATATAAATCTATTGTGTATAAATAGCTTGTCAACATCATAACCAACAAACAACTTGACTTTCTAAAAATAGGACTTATCTTCAGAGATAAGAGTTTAATGGAGGGCACTATGGAATTCCATACAGTAAAAATGAAGAGATATGAGAAAAAGCGGAAAAACGAAGAGTATTACTCAGCAGTGCTTGGAAGTGTGGTTCATCCGAAAGAAAATCCTGACGATTATACAGTGAAAATTCTGGCTACAGGAAAAGTCAAAGTAATTATCGGAAATGAGGGAGTTTACATTCTGGATGATATTCTAACAGAGAAAGTCGTAGAAGCACGCTGGAGAAATTATCTTGAAAGCTACCGCAACTCACCCAGAAGGGGAAAAAAGTCCCAAAGAGACAAAGTCATCCATCCGATAGAAGTAAGAGAAGACTTTTTGAGGGAATTCTTGCTTAAAGAAGGAGTATGCAGATGTAAAAATGGTTTCTTTGACTTCTCTGAAGAAAGAACATCTGAGGTTGAAAATATCTTTAAAGCAATAGAGAGAATCCGTAAGAAAGTTCGTTCCAACAACTACAAGTTTAATCGGGAAGAGCTTTATGAAAAAGCATAATTCAGTTGAGGAAACGGATTGCAAACATGCCGTGCGAAGAAAATGAAAGATTCTTTAGCAAGCAGAGAAAGTTTCAACTTCTCAAAGCTCTTAATGAAGCTTTTGGGGCATGGGAAAACTCAGACATAGAACCGGAATCTTTTTTAGAAGAGCTGAGAAATGGAAATAGGCTGAAAGAAATGGAAGAAGCATACAGGAATTCCAGAAAAGATGGTGAGGAAGTTCCCAAAGAACGAGAATCAAGTGTTAGCGATGGACTTTGAGGAGTTGCTTTATGCAGGATATTAGAACTAAAGAAAAGCTAACTATCTACATTGTAGAAAGTGAACATACAGTCAAAGAGTTGAGAAAAAAGGCAGTGGACTCTTTCTATTCCATTTTAGAAAAACTAAAGAAACAAAATGAAGTCAACATCGAAGAGCTGATAAGTAAATCTCCTATTCCCAAGGAAAATGAAGTATTCATTTCTATCCAAAAGTTACCTAAAGTCGTAAAGCTCTTTTCTATCCTGGAGAAAATAGAAAAATTGAAACCAAGATCCATCAGAGACTTAGCCGAAAAGATAGGCAGGGACTTCAGGACAGTTTATACAGATGTTATGAGTTTACATGACTTAGGTCTTATAGAGCTTGAAAATGAAGGTAGAAGCAGGAAGCCTGTTGTCCTCTATGACAAAATAGAAATAAAGTTTTACGGTGAAAGTATAACCTTTTCTTTGAGAAAGGAAGCTGGAGAGACACAACAAGTAGTTTAGACCATATAGACCGAAAAAGGAGATAGTATGATGGATGGGATCGGAAATGTTCTATACCTCTTAATGATAGCAGTTGGTATAGCCACAGGAATTCTTCTATTCTTTCTTCCATGGTTCGTGTATGCAATCCACAAGAATATATCTGCGATTCGAGAACTTCTTGAAGCAATAGCAGAAGAACTTAAAAAGGAGTAACTTCCTCCCTGATAATAAAAAGTTAACGTTTTGAAGGACTGATAATGAATACAATTGCTGGCTTACTAATCTTTTTAGGCATTCTTATACTGCTTGGAATCCTTTACTGGGGTGCTGTTTACACTCCCAAAAAAGCATAGACTCTTTGGAGCCTTTTTTTTCCTGCTTTTCTTCCACTATCTTTAAAACTGCAAGATTGCCAGCTCGTCTATTTTACAGATTCCTTCCGATCACTACACTCAGGCTCTTCATTTGTAGTGCTCTACTATTTCTAATTTCCTTGCTGCTTTCCAGAGGTCATAATTAGCTTGTAGATTTAACCAGAACAGTGGGGTAGTCTCGAAACGTTTTGCAAGCCTTAATGCCATTTCTGGAGTAATCCTTCTTTTTCCATTAATTAGTTCGTTCACAGCACGGAAGCTAACTCCTATTTCTTTTGCTAACCTATTCTGGGTAATTCCTTCATCTTCAAGTATGTCTCTAAGAATTTCTCCAGGATGAGTAGGTGGTGCTTCTCTTTCCCAAACTGGAATAGGTTTATATTGCATAACAACCTCCGAAATTGTGTTAATCATGATAATCAACTATTTGAACGTCGTAGGCATCTCCATTTTTAAATTTGAAGATAATTGCATATTGTTTGTCTATCTTTATTCTCCAGTAGTCTTGAAGTTTTCCTTCCAACTTTTTGAGCTTGTTGCTCTTAGGAACTTTTAAATCTTCGAGAGAAACAGCTGAGTCAAGTTGATCTAATTTCCTGCGAGCCCTTGCAATAATTCTTTGAGGAAGTTTCTTAGAGTGTCCCTTTTCATGTAACTCTTTTGTCTCCTTATTGCCGTAAGACTTTATCATCTTGATATAATCCCAATTACATTATCACATATACTGTTATAGTATAGCATGTATGCAAAAATTCCCGCCTGACGGCGGGTTCTCTAAGAAGAGGAGAATTAGGGGCTAATATGGCCGACTACTCAATAGTCTTCAATTCTTTGCCAGGTTTAAATGTTTCCTCCTTAATTAGAGTTTACAGGCATTAACTATTTCATCCCTTACTAATTTTATTCCCTTCAGAATCTTAACTTCAACTGCACATTGCTTTTCATCTCTTACAGCATTAGCAATTATTCTATATCCTCCATTTCCTTCCATTTCTGCTCTACCGTGAAGCTGTGCCAGTTTGGCAACTTTTGGGATAAGAGCTTTTACGTCGGAAGGGACACTTTCTACACCGGTGGGTTCTTTCTCGACTATCTGTCCATTGCAGATTTTGTAGTTGATGATGGTATCTCCAGGAAGTCCCTGCGTATAGGTAAGGACACTTACATATTCACAATTCCTTTCCTTTCCATTGAAGGTGCCTCTGTAAACAATTGAACCTACTTTCTTGATAAGGTCTCCTCTTTTAGAAGTTTTAATGGCGATTATGTCCTCGATTGATGCTGTAAGGCTTTGCATTACGTTTTTACCTGCAGATGTAGATTTGCTTTGAGGTTTAGTATGAGAAAACTCTCCTTGGCTTGCAGAAGCTGGGATCAGGCTCTTGTCAATCCCTTCTTTGATAATGATTTTAAATTTACCGCCGGTTTTGCTTACTCCTTGAAATTTAAGCTGTTCCATGAAAGGAACTTCAGAGTTGGCACAATAGTACAGACCTTCTACTGGCGAATAGTAGCTTCCACTGCTATATATGTAGTTGTATCCTCTATCTTTGAGGAAGTAATCTTTAATCCACATATCAAGTGGTAAATCCTTTCCAGATGTTATTTTTCTTAATTCACCACCATGAGCTTTACAGAATTCGACGGATTTCCAAATTATTCCCATACCTTTGGTCCAGCTTTCAGGTTCATATACATACGTTGGATTGGGATTTTTTAATGTGGTTTCAGCAAAATATTTGTTACCTCTCCAGTTGCCGAATTTTAAATCTCCAAAGAAACCACACTCGCTCTTGATAAACCCTTTTAAGTCAAGATTTTTATACTTTTCAAGGGACTTTTTATTGAAAAATCCATTATCTATGAATGCATCTGGTTTAGAAGCTTTAATGTAAGCAGAAACAAAGTATTTGCTGTCTCCTGTACTTCTGTAAAACTGATGGTTGCCTTTTACAGAGGATACTTCAAACGAATCATGACCACCTTCACATTTGTAAGTAATTCCTGGACCAAAATATTTGAGCATTTCATTGCGTGCAGTTAAGGCATTGTAATGTCCTTTTTCGTCCAAGAAATCGGAGAAGGAAACCTTATCAAGTCCATTTCCTGAAACCAGCTTTCCCCCTTGATAAGTGCAGTATTCGTTTAATGCACTTGCAAATCTTATGGCGTAAGGAACTCCCCAGCCTCCATCAGTGTAAACCACTATGGTTTCTGTGTCGCTGACAGGTAAAAACTTCCAATAACGATACTTTAGGTGTTTCCTTAGACTGGTTAGATCGTCTTTTATCTCTTCCTTTTTTGTGGAAGTTTGAAAACCAGAAGTTGAAGCACATCCAGAAAGAATCAGTAGTCCTACAGTTGCAATTCCCAGGAACCTTCTCACCTTTTTCTTCCTCCTTTCTTACTAAAAAAATTTTCTATGTAGTTGCATACTGTATCTCTTATTCTGTCTATGATTTCAGCACCTTCAAGCGTAGCTCCTTCAAAGTAAAGCATTTTATACTTTCCCTCTTCATTCAGGTCATTTACAGGAATAGCTATTAGAAGAGGTTCATCATCTCTCCTGAACATCTCCTCATGAAGGAAGTCGTAAAAGAAATCCAAAGTGCATTCTTTGATAGGAACTCCTCTTATAACTACATCCCTTCCTTCTTCATCGAAACATTGTAAAGGGAAGAGGTAACCATCTATTGCCAGATTTTCTCTCTTTACCTCATCAAGAATTACCAGAAAGCGGTCAATGAAGTAGTAGAAAGCATCTCTGTCATAGCCGAGATTCATAGCTCCTACCTGGTTAACAGAACTGCACATTAGTGCAATTCCGGCTGGGGTATTTGTATTCCGCCTCTTCAGGATACCCCGAACCCCCAGCAGGCGGTTTTTTCAGGGTATCCATAGCCCCTGCACCAGGTACAGGAACTAATCCCTCCACCACCCTCTCCCATGCCCCTGAAATCAATACAGCCCTCAGGGGTGAGAAGTCCCTCACAAAGAACTTCCCAAGAAGAGGGAAGGTGAGGACTGCTCTGAGAACTCTCCAGCTTTTTCGCCTCTCCTTAGAGAGACCCCTCACAGACTTGTTCCCTCCAGAGGTCTGCTGTCGGGTAGCTGAATCACTCCCAGAGCTTTCAAGTGTTATTATCTCCTTCTTTACAGCTTTTATGTCTGAATTTATCCTTTTCAGCTCTCCTTTTAAAGCTTTCCTCTTCCAGTTGTTGGTTTCTTTTTCCAGTTTCTCTTTCAGTTCCTTTTTCTTTTCTTCCAACCTGTAAAGAGAATAGTTAAGGAACTCCTCTTTTTCAAGAAGCTTTAGATAGTTTTCAGGTATTTCTTCCTTAAATCCTATTCCCCTCCTTCCTATTACAAACGCCCCTGCAACATCTTTGTCAAGGAGATATTGAGGAGCATACTTGAGCTGTCCTATCACTGAGGTAAATGCTGGATTTACCTTAACTACCTCTATCCCTTCTCTCCTTGCTAAAACTTCTATCTTTTGAAGTATCCCCTTGTAAATAAACTGCTGCAATCTCTTCCTCAGTTTCTTCCTTCCATCTCCTCTATTGCCTCTTGGCAATTTCTTTATGTCCTCTATCGCTATCGCTCTCTTCTTTTCTTTTGCTAAGTTGACTATCTCGTGAGCAACTTTCCAGGAGAGTATTTCTCTTTCTCCTCTGCTTTTCCCGATAAGTTCTTCAAGGGATATTCTTCCAAAACTTTTAAGATTCCCATCTTCTTTCACTTCTGCATACGCTATGTGAAACGGACTTGCATTAATGTCTATTCCTATTACTCCACACTCTTTTGTTATTGAAACTTCTGGGACTTCCTCGTTAAAGCTAATAAATGCATATATTTTCCCACTTTTCTTTTTAAGTTCAACCGAATAGGGAATGTGATTTCCTGTGGTCTCTCCTACAAGCAGGTTCTCAATAAAGTTAATCCATTTGTCCCTTTCTGCTCTCCCTTTCTGAACGTTCCTGTGAACTTCAGCATAAACGTATCTTCCTTTACCTGTGTTTATTCTTAAATACAGTTTCCCGTCTATGAGGACAAATCTCAGGTTTAAGTTTCCTTTTTTGCTTTTATCTCCTCTTGAATATGCTGTTCCCTGTCTTTTCTCTTTCCATTCCTTTTTTAGTTTCTCTTTCCTTCTTCCTGTCAGGTGTTTCTTTTTGAGTTTCTCAAACAGTTTCCTGGTTCCGAATATAACTTTCTTAGGGTTCTGTTTCCTTTCCTTACAGCTTTTTAAAACCTCATTGGCTTTCATAATGGCATCGTCACAGTATCTTGAATTGAGAGGGAATACTTTCTGCAGGTGTTTTTTGAGTTCTTTTCTGTTTGCTCCTTCTAAGAGTCGGTTGTATGCGTACCTTGTGCAGGATGAGAAGTTCTGCATAAGTTCTAATACTTCTTTTTCCTCTTCTGGTGTTTTAAATTCCAGTCTGCATTGAAGAGTTATCATCCGATTTTCTCCATTTTAATTTTCAGCCTCTCGAAAAAAAATCAAACTTCTCTATCATCTATGGGAAATTCCCCACCGTTATACTTTTGAGACACTAAGTTTAAAGCCTCAAGCAGTTCCTCTATCCTTGCAAGGCTAACCTTTATCCCTCTCGTCAATTGCATCCCCTCTTCCAGAAGGTTCGCATCATAGACAGGAACATTCAGCCAGCTACGGGCTATTCTTGAATAATTCTCTATGCTTAAAAATTCCTCTACAAGAGCATCTATAAGTTCCGAGAGCTTCCCTCTCCAGATAGTTTTGATTTCTTCGACAGGTTTTCCTTCCTTGATAGAAGGTAAGTCATTCACATACCTGGCTTGAAGTGTAACTCCATCACAACGATAGATAGCCATCAATTACCCCCTTTAAGTGAGATTATAGGTAGTATAACGTATTTGCATCTTTACGTCAAGTATTAAAGAATCGGAAACTTATTGACAATATAGCTCAATGCAGTAAACTTTTTTTTAGAACTTTCTTCAGGAGGGCAAATGAAACAGAAGGGAAAAAAGGTTAGAGTAACACTCTATATTTCTAAAGTGCTCCACGAGAAAATGGATGAAATCATTGCAAAACGCATGCTTGCAAAGAAAGAAAAACTAACTAAGTCAGAAATAGTTGAAAAAGCACTCGAAAAATACTTGAAAGAGCTTGAAAGTTGATAATTCATCAATTTCTGAGGATGGCTATGAAAACTTTCATGCTTAAAGAACTATTCGGTAACCTGCTATCCACCCGAAGTGCGGGAGAAAACTTCAGACATAAAGTCAGGAAGTTGATTTTTGAAGGAGAAGATGTATTTATCGATTTCTCTGGAATCGACGTGCTTTCTCACGGTTTTGCAGATGAAATTGCCAAGCTAATAGCTGAAGTCAAACTTAGCGATAGACCCAGAGGAAAACTAACAGTCAGAGTCACTGACCCTATTCAAAAACGTTTATTGGGAACAAGGATAAAATTTAGGGAAAAGCAAATAAAAGAAGAGAAAATGCAAACGTTTGTGTGAATATGAACTTTAAAAGGCATTTTTAGTTACGATATTAACATTAAGGAGGTAAGAGCTATGAGAACAGGTTTCGCAACTGCTGAACAGATTGAAAGAATCACTCAACTCCAGAAACTTACTGGAGCAAATCTTTACAAGTTAGCTGAAGGTCTTGGTTTCAAATTGAAGGCTCTTGATTTCCTGACCTACAAACAGGCTGAACTGCTTATTGAACTTCTCGAAAAGGTATGGGACGAAAAGAGAAGAAAAGAAGAACCTCAAGTTGTTGTAGTTAAGAAGGCTCCTCTGTGGTTAAAGGTGGTAGGTTATGTGTGGGTTTATTTCCTGAGACCGGTTTTAAGAGTTTTGAAAGGTATCGTGTGGAATTTGGATGTATTAATTCCTATCGCATGGGTTGTATGGTTGGTTGGTCCACTAGCATTAGCAGCAATAGGAAATGGAATAGAACTAATATTTGGTAAAAATAGTGCTGTAATAACTACACTAACAGAATTTAATAGATGGTTGAATGAAACAGTGTTACACCAGCCAATGCACCAACATATTAGCGAAGATGTATATGAAAAAGGTTTCTTGATACTGAGTGCTCTTCTTCCACCTTCTTTATTCATTGCCTGGATGCGTGGCAAAAAGGATTGGGAAAGAGAAAGAGCACAAAGATACAAAGAAGATCCAATTGCTGCAGCTTACGAAGACGGCTATAATGACGGAAAAGCCGACGGGTTCTTCGGCGGTTACTGGATGGGACGCTGGCATTAGAAATGTGTAAGCGATTAGAAAAAGAGATTGAATTTTATAAAGAGCTTTTCAATAAAGCTGTATCAATTTCCATCCTTGTAGCAGCTGGAACTATAACGCTATGGCATAAAAACGGATTTTCTCTGTGGGTAGGTATTGGAATAGTTGCTCTTTATTTCTCGTTGATAATAACAGGGATTACACTCAAAAAATGGAGAGATAAAATTAACGTTCTGGAGGACTGACAATGAATACGATTGCTGGCTTACTAATCTTTTTAGGTATTCTTATACTGCTTGGAATCCTTTACTGGGGTGCTGTTTACACTCCTAAAAAAGCATAGACTCTTTCAATGAGAAGCCTTTTCTTCCTGCTTTCCTTCTATCACTTTCAAAACTGCAATAAGTTCGGCTATCGCCAACTTGTCTATCTCATAGGTCCCTTTCCAATCACTATGATGGTATTCAGAAATTTTTGAATGCAAAATGTAGAGTCTATTGTTATCTTTGAGGTGACATCCTCTCCTCACTAAAGTGAGGAGCTTCCTGCTTCACAGAGGGTTTCCCCTCTCCACAGGCTTAACTTCCCCGCAGTCCACGGGTAGGGTTTAATTTATACAGCGGGGTTTTCCTTCCCCGCTCCTAATCCAAGTTTCAAAATGACCAATGCCGAATTAATATCCCTGTCAATTTCAAGCCCACATTTCTCACATTTAAAGACTCTTTGCGATAGAGAAATCTTCTGCCTATGTCCGCATCTTGAACAGGTTTGGGTCGTAGGTTCAAATCTCGGAACAAACTTAACCATCTCAGGAATAAGAGTCGCAAGGTTGCGTAACCTTGCAGTTATTCCTCCTATTCCTGAGTAATGAACTTGCTTACCGAACAGTCCTTCCTGCCAACCTTTGATTGAATCATCCTGAATGGCTATGAATTTGAATCTTTTAAGAAAAGCAACTGCCTTTTTCAGGAAATCTTTTCTCTTGTTAGTTAAGTATTCATACTCTCTTTTGATTTTCATTAAGACTTTCCAATAGTTTTTACTTCCCTTTTTCTTTCTCGCAAGGGACTGCTGGAGTCTTTTAAGCCTCTTTGTTTCTGGAACTTGCCATCTGATTTTTTCTCCATTGGATAGAGTAAGCTGGTTCTTTATTCCTAAATCTACTCCAATAGGTTCATCAATCTGCTTTTCCTTTATTTCGTTGATTACCTGTTCTTTGGGTAGATAGCAGGTAACGTGGATGTAGAATCCCGATGGCTTTCTTACAAAGTAGGCGTTGGCAAATTCGGCGTTTTCGGGTATCTGATGAAGTCCAAGGATACGGAATTTCTTTTTGAAACCTTGAATCTTTACTTTATTACTCCCACGAAAAATTTCGTAAGTGTTCCTATATTGCTTTAGCGGTATAGAGTTAACTTCTGACTTAAAGTTCAGTTTCCCAACTTTTGAACCATTTCCTTTTGCAGACTTAAGAGCTTTTAAATCATCCCTTGTTCTTTCAAGAATCCCCTGTTTCATCTGAGAAGAAATTACTGTTAGTTCTCTTCTCTCAAATCCTTCTGGAGTCTTAATTTCAACTTCCTTTAGCTTGTAAGTTTCATATTTCAACCTATTCGGAAGGTCAGCTATCACATAGTTATAGAACCATTTGGCTTCAAGAAAAAGCCTGTTAAACCGTTCTATATCCTTATCAGTTAAGTTTTGAAGTTTAAGTTGATAAACCTTGCAAACCTGTTTCTTTCTCTTTTCACGAGTTTCCTTAATTGCCTGTTTGATTTTTTCAGCTCTTGTTTTCATAAATGTTCCCTCTCGTGAAAAATCAAACTTCTCTATCGTCTATGGGAAATTCCCCACCGTTATACTTTTGAGACACTAAACTTAAAGCCTCAAGCAGTTCCTCTATCCTTGCAAGGCTAATTTTTATCCCTTTCGTTAAGTGCATTCCCTCTTCCAGAAGGTTCGCATCATAAACAGGAGCATTCAGCCAGCTACGGGCTATTCTTGAATAGTTCTCTATGCTTAAAAATTCCTCTACAAGAGCATCTACAAGTTCCGAGAGCTTTCCTCTCCAGATAGTTTTGATTTCTTCTACTGGTTTTCCTTCCTTGATAGAAGGTAGGTCATTCACATACCTGGCTTGAAGTGTAACTCCATCACAACGATAGATAGCCATCTTTCCAACCTCTTCAAACTAATTTTTGTAATTATATCAAAATTATTTTTTGGAATAAAGAATTAATTTTTAAACCGAATCTTGGTCATTAAGTTAATTGGTATAATATTGAAGTTCTATCTTTCTGGAGGATTTAATGGGAAGACCGCCAAGTGAGGAAAAGAAAGTAAGAGTAGGATTTTACTTTCCCGAAAAGCTCGTTGAGGAAATAGAAGATGTTATAGCTCTATATAGGCTGAAAAAAAGAAAGAAACTGCTAAGGTCAGAAATAGTTGAAGAGGCAGTAAGGAAGTATCTACAAGAGTTGAGAAAGGAATTAGAAAATTCTTAATGCGAGAGGAATTTTGAGTCCTACATTACACAGGGAACTTGGGTTCAGATTCTTCTTTTATTCTAACGAGGGCAATGAACCTCCTCACGTTCATGTTGTCAAAAGCGGTTGCGAAGCAAAAGTTTGGCTTAAACCAAAAGTTTCTATTGCTGAGAACTACGGCTTTTCCAGAAAGGAACTTAATACTATACTTAAAATAGTTAATGCTAATCTCGAAAAGTTTTTAAAGGAGTATCATCTATGGCACAGAAGATAGGAGATATAGGAGTTAAAAACATCCGTTTTACCGATAGCAAAATTTACTTTGAACTCAGGGACGGTAGAGAAATAGGAGTTCCTCTTGACTGGTTTCCAAGACTCAAAAAAGCCTCTCCTAAAGAAAGAAAAAACTATTACCTAACTGCAAATGGAACTGGTATTCATTGGGAAAATCTGGATGAGGACATTTCAATTAAATACCTATTGAAAGAGGAATTTTTACTTCTCGACAGAACTCCAATTTCAACGAAAAGGAAACAGGAATGGAAAGCTTAGCCATCATTCTATTCCCTCTATGGATCATCTCTATCGCAATGGGAGTATTGGCTTTCCTTGTTCCTCTCTTTGTGCTTGGAATCTACCGAAACACGAAGGAAACTAGAGAAATCAACCAAAAAATCCTCACGGAGCTTAAAAAACTAACAGGATCCTCCGATATAAGTGATGAGGATGTAGAAGTTAGGGAATTTAATGAAAGACAGGAAATTTCCAAAGAAACTTGTGAAAGTGATTCAGAACCTGAGATAGGGAAACACGAGGTATTCATTAATCCCGATGCAGATGAATTCGCTATGATAGAGAATGAGGACGACAAAAGGACATCTGAAAAACGATAGTTTTCGTTAGCTTCCATTAGCTATCGTTATCAGATGTCCTTCGCCTCTCCACTCTTTAAGACTATGAGCGGGGAGGGAATTACTATCCGTTATCCTCTCAAATAGAGGACTCACGGAATACTTTGTATGAGAGAAAAGTGTCAGTTTAACCGCTCTACTTAACTTGTCTAACCAGTTAGAAAGTTTTAGAAACTCTTCTCTAATCACCTTTCCCAGTTTCTTAATTGCAATGTTTAAAGCTCCGTTAAGGTCAGCATTGAAAACTTTATTGAGTTTCTGGTCTTTGAAAAGACCTCTTTTAACTCTCTTTCCCGTGAAGTGTAGCTTTTTAATGTCCTCTTCTGTAAGCTCCTCTTTACTCTTTCCGGAAATCTCCTCTATGTTCCCCGTTACTGCTGAGATTTTTGAAGTGTAGATCTCAGGTTCTCTGAGAAATTCTATTCCCGCTAACTGACATTTGTATTCAAGTTTTTCTATCAGCTTTCCAAGAGGAATAAAGCGAAATGTCTGGTTGAACTTCTTTCCTTTATCGCTTTCTCTCTGATATTCCTCTGTTAAGCTGTCCGAAATAACGATTTTCCCTATCCCTTCCTTTAAGCAGAGTGCAACTATGAAGTTTGATACTGCTCCAAAAAGCTGATTAATTCTCTTGCTTCTATACCTCCACAGTTTCCTCTGTTCTATTTCTTTTCCTTCGCTTTGAAGTTTTGCTGATAGTTTGTTAACCCACTGGTTAAACGATTTTAAATAATTCCCATTGATGATAAACGATGGTAGTCCTTCTTTGTTTGACACTGCTGAAACAAGATTTTTAACTCCTAAGTCTATGGAAAGGAAAAGGTCTTTGTTCAACTCTATTTCGTTTTCTGGAACTTCATAGTTTACAAAGTAAGTTATTTCTCCTGATGCTGACCAGTTTACCTTGATGTGTCTTATGTCTATTCCAGCAGGAATCTTGAATTTAACAGCTCCAAAGTCTTTTCCAATTCGGATAACTATGTGGTTGGATTTCCTCTTTCCCTGTAGTTCTCTCTTGTCAACTACCATATTGGGATTGGTTTCAAGGGTGAATGAATAGAGAGAATCAAGTTTTTTCGGTTTTGGTAGTGATGCTCTCTCTCCATTTTTCCACTTTTCCAGGACACTTTTGAACTCTTTAGCAACTGTTCCAACTAATGCTTTTGCTGTATCTGAACCTATCTTCTCTGTCCAGAAGGTTACGAGTTCCTTTTTCCACTCCTTTATCTTTTCATTCTCAAAAGGTAGTTTTTCTCTTCCTTTTACGAATTTTTCGAGGAAAGTTTTAGAGAGGAAGGGTTTAATGTCTTTTGTGGTGTGGTAATATTCTGCTGCACATAGATAGATTAGATTCTTGAAGTGCTGGAAGGTTTTTGAAGCTCTTTTCAGCTTATTTACGACACTCTTTTTGGTGGAGTGAATTGAAAGGGTTAGTAGCACGGTTTAATTTCTCCGAGGGAGAGTTATTATCAAATTAGAATTCGGGAAGTGATAAATCAAGGGTTGAGGGTTGATGTTTTGTAGTGGAATGTAGTGAAATATAATGAAAAGCTGAACTGTTTTTTGAGGAGGTAAAACTTTTCAATAGGAGGTGACATCCTCTCCTCACTAAAGTAAGGGGCTTCCTGCTTCACAGAGAGTTTCCCCTCTCCACAGGCTTAACTTCCCCGCAGTCCACGGGTAGGGTTTAATTTATACAGCGGGGTTTTCCTTCCCCGCTCCTAATCCAAGTTTCAAAATGACCAATGCCGAATTAATATCCCTGTCAATTTCAAGCCCACATTTCTCACATTTAAAGACTCTCTGCGATAGAGAAATCTTCTGCCTATGTCCACATTTTGAACAGGTTTGGGTCGTAGGTTCAAATCTCGGAACAAACTTAACCATCTCAGGAATAAGAGTCGCAAGGTTGCGTAACCTTGCAGTTATTCCTCCTATTCCTGAGTAATGAACTTGCTTACCGAACAGTCCTTCCTGCCAACCTTTGATTGAATCATTCTGAATGGCTATGAATTTGAATCGTTTAAGGAGAGCGACTGCCTTGTTCAGGAAGTCTTTCCTCTTGTTAGTTAAGTATTCATACTCTCTTTTGATTTTCATTAAGGCTTTCCAATAGTTTTTACTACCTTTCTTTTTCCTTGCAAGGGACTGCTGGAGTCTTTTAAGCCTCTTTGTTTCTGGGACTTGCCATCTGATTTTTTCTCCATTGGATAGAGTAAGCTGGTCTTTAACTCCTAAATCTACTCCAATAGGTTCATCAATCTGCTTTTCCTTTATTTCGTTGATTACCTGTTCTTTGGGTAGATAGCAGGTAACGTGGATGTAGAATCCCGATGGCTTTCTTACAAAGTAGGCGTTGGCAAATTCGGCGTTTTCGGGTATCTGATGAAGTCCAAGGATACGAAATTTCTTCTTGAAACCTTGAATCTTTACTTTATTACTCCCACGGAAAATTTCGTAAGTGTTCCTATATTGCTTTAGCGGTATAGAGTTAACTTCTGACTTAAAGTTCAGTTTCCCAACTTTTGAACCATTTCCTTTTGCAGACTTAAGAGCTTTTAAATCATCCCTTGTTCTTTCAAGAATCCCCTGTTTCATCTGAGAAGAAATTACTGTTAGTTCTCTTCTCTCAAATCCTTCTGGAGTCTTAATTTCAACTTCCTTTAGCTTGTAAGTTTCATATTTCAACCTATTCGGAAGGTCAGCTATCACATAGTTATAGAACCATTTGGCTTCAAGAAAAAGCCTGTTAAACCGTTCTATATCCTTATCAGTTAAGTTTTGAAGTTTAAGTTGATAAACCTTGCAAACCTGTTTCTTTCTCTTTTCACGAGTTTCCTTAATTGCCTGTTTGATTTTTTCAGCTCTTGTTTTCATAAATGTTCCCTCTCGTGAAAAATCAAACTTCTCTATCGTCTATGGGAAATTCCCCACCGTTATACTTTTGAGACACTAAACTTAAAGCCTCAAGCAGTTCCTCTATCCTTGCAAGGCTAATTTTTATCCCTTTCGTTAAGTGCATTCCCTCTTCCAGAAGGTTCGCATCATAGACAGGAGCATTCAGCCAGCTACGGGCTATCCTTGAATAATTCTCTATGCTTAAAAATTCCTCTACAAGAGCATCTACAAGTTCCGAGAGCTTCCCTCTCCAGATAGTTTTGATTTCTTCGACAGGTTTTCCTTCCTTGATAGAAGGTAAGTCATTCACATACCTGGCTTGAAGTGTAACTCCATCACAACGATAGATAGCCATCAATTACCCCCTTTAAGTGAGATTATAGGTAGTATAACGTATTTGCATCTTTACGTCAAGTATTAAAGAATCGGAAACTTATTGACAATATAGCTCAATGCAGTAAACTTTTTTTAGAACTTTCTTTAGGAGGGCAAATGAAACAGAAGGGAAAAAAGGTTAGAGTAACACTCTATATTTCTAAAGTGCTCCACGAGAAAATGGATGAAATCATTGCAAAACGCATGCTTGCAAAGAAAGAAAAACTAACTAAGTCAGAAATAGTTGAAAAAGCACTCGAAAAATACTTGAAAGAGCTTGAAAGTTGATAATTCATAAATAGAGTTACGACTGCAGGGAGGATCTTAGTAAATGTACAATTTACAGGCTGCCTTCAACGCTCTTAAGCTTATTGAGAATATTAAACAATCTGGAGTTTCATCTCCAAAGATAAATTTTAAGGGAGACTGGGCAGATATATTTAGTGTTTCTATGTTACTATCGTTCATCAGCAACAACTCTATTTATCCGAGTTTTTGTTTTGAAAACGAAGATGTAAGAAACTTCTTATTAAGAATGGGAATTAAAGAATATGGCACAGTAAACTATGAGGACAATCGTCAATATCACAATTCTTACGGCAAATTTATCGAGTTCAGAAAATTTTCTTCGTTAGAAGAAGTTGACAACTATCTTCAAGAAATATTCGGCATTCTAAAAAGAACTGATTTGAACGAAGAAGACATAAATGCAATAGTCTATATCTCTCAAGAACTCATGGATAATGTCATTAGACACGCCAAGTCTCCCAATGGCGGCTTACTCTGTGGCATGGTTTATCCCAGAAGAAAAGAAGTGGAATTTTCCATTGTAGATTGTGGGATCGGATTCAAAGGTTCTCTAAGTATAAGAAAGGAGTTTCAAAACATTTCCGATCTGGAAGCTATGGAAATTGCAACTTTAAAAGAAAATATAGATGGAACATGCGACGTATTGAGAGGTGGCGGGAATGGAATCCCATATAGCTGGAAACTCGTTAACAAAGCAGGAGGAGAGTTGATAATTTTTTCTGGAAGTGCTATGTTTAAAAATGGTAGCATCCAGAAACTACCATACAAATGGAATGGAGTGGCAATTAGATTTTCCTTTCCGTTATGCACTTTAAGCAAGGATATGATAATAGACATATTCGGTTATGACGATATTGGATTCCCTGAAGAAGATGAATTCTTATTCTGAGGACGGTTATGAAAACTTTCATGCTTAAAGAATTATTTGGTAACTTGCTATCTACACGAAGTGCAGGAGAAAGCTTCAGAAACAAAATCAGGAAGCTGATTTTTGAAGGAGAAGATGTAGTTATCGACTTCTCTGGAATCGACGTGCTTTCTCACAGTTTTGCAGATGAAATTGCCAAGCTAATAGCTGAAGTCAAACTTAGCGATAGACCCAGAGGAAAACTAACAGTCAGAGTCACTGATCCCATTCAAAAACGCTTATTAGGGACAAGGATAAAATTTAGGGAAAGGCAAATAAAAGAAGAGAAAATGCAAACGTTTGTGTGAATATGAACTTTAAAAGGCATTTTTAGTTACGATATTAACATTAAGGAGGTAAGAGCTATGGAAGGAAGAGAAGCCATGAACACTCACAACAACCAAACTCCAAGAATCCTTGTTGCTGAAGAAATTGAAGGGAAGAAAGTTCTCCACGATGTTAACAGCGAACTGGATGCTCTCTATGTTAATGCACTCAAGAGACTAAGCAAGAAAAAAAGCAAAGAGCAGAAAACTGAACCCGAAACAGAATTCCAGCATGAGGTAGTCATCAATCCAAAGGCTGATGAACTGGCTATGGTTGAAGGTGGAGAAGAGCTAAAGGAAGAAGAGGAAACTTTTCATCCAGGAGAAATCAAGGACCTTTTTCTCTGGTTTTTGTGGGCTATATATGGATTTGTAACAATGGTAGATATTATTACCTTGGGTGCAGTATTGACGCACTATCCATTACTTGACAAAATTCCAGCAGTAATAATAGGTGGATGTTTGGGAGTATGGTGGCCACTAACACTAATATACCTTTTTGCTGTTCCAAGACCGTGGTTAAAAGGAACTCCTTACTACACTGTGAACAATGAATTTGCAAACGGATTTCTTTTTGGCTATTTTCTCAGCAGATGGTGGAAATAGCTGTAAAAGGCAAGGAACTTAGTTTTCCTTGCCTTTATTAGCCAACAGGTCATCTTCCCCTTCATTACTATCCTTTCCTTTTAATTCGCTTGCTACTGAAATGGCAACGAAAATTTTTTCTATGGCATTCTTATCAAGCTCTACTGTTCCTTTCCAGACCGTGAAATCGTAAGCTTCAACAGGATTATATGCAAGGTGTATCTTTGGATTATCCTGAAGATAGGCTATCAAAGATTCTGTTAAATACATTCTGACCTTTTCATCTATCTGGAGATAGACTCCCAATTCATCCGAATTAATGGCAACTGAACCCTCTTTCAAAGAGAAATCTTCTGGGAAAAGAGCAATTACTCCATCCCTAACTCTCAAAACTTTCCAGCAAACATTCATTGAGAACCTCCATTTAAGGGATTATTATTGGCGATGGTCCTTCAGGTGGTCTATGAAAAGCTGAAGCCTCATAAGGAACAACTCTTCCAACATTTTTAGAAAACGGCAGGCGAGATATTACTTTTCCAGCTTCTACCAGACCGCCTCTCATGAAATTCCTACCAAAAACGGCTGTTCCTATGACCTCAACTGTATTTGTCGCATCAATACTAAATCTTGTAGCAGCATAAGTAAGTTCATCACTTGCACCTAAATTTCTCATAATACCAGTTATAACTGAAGTTTTCCAGTTCCTATAATTGAATCCCGTATCACGGACATAGTTGTTAATGACACTCCTCGTAATATTATATGGGTCATAGGAAGCTTGCCCAAATTGATCCATTTCATACTTACCAGCTTCCTGAACAATAGCTTTTTCCTTCCCGACATAACCAGGATAATCCTTTGTATATTCCTTATGGAAAACATTTGAGCTCCTTCCAGAAATGAAAACATCATCACCTATCGTGACAGCTTGAGATTTTGTTATCGTTACTGATTTGTCATCCTGAGTAAAGGTAATAGAACCATCATCTGCTTTTGACACTGTTATGAACTTTCCAGGAGTGAAATCCTTAAATTCAGGAATCTTTTTAGACAAGGTTTCAAGAGCTTTTTCATCAAGAAGAATCGTTTGCTGACCACTTTGGAGATAGTTAACATAGTCATTTAGGGAAAGTTGCTTATCAATTCCTTTCCTGTATGCTTCATAATCACTTTCAAGCCTACGAAGTTCCTCTGGCGAATAATAAGCTTTATTAGTCGAAATCTCTCCTACTGCTCCAACATTCCTAAATCTACCAGCTATTCCGGCTTCATCAAGTTTCTTATAAGCATCCACGAACTTATTAACATAATCAGTAGCTCTCATTTGGACAGGGTGAAGATAACCATCGACGAATGTGGGTTTCCCCGTTTTAGGATCAGTAACAACACCTGTGAATCTATCGAAATCAAGACTCTCTTTTGTAATTCCAGATTTGCTCCTGAAAATAATCCCATCATCCCCAACCATTGACGTAATGACTTGATTACCTTGCTTATCTGTCCCAAATGAAACCCGCACATTCTGACCTGTAAGCCACTCTGCATACTTATCCTTGTCAAATCTTCCACCTTCATCAAAAACATCAATCCCTCTTTTCCTCAGAGAATTCACAACAGCAACAGCTGACCTATCTCCAGATTTAAGAGCGTTATCAAAAGCCTCTGCAACTCTTTGAGCTTGCTGACGTGATAGAGAAGTGCTTTCAAGAGTTTTCTTGTCAACTTCCTGATCCAGATTCACATCTTTAATGCTAATTCCTGATTCGCTCATAAACAGAATGCCCTTATCTCCTCTCAATGAGGTTATCACTTCTCTACCAAGAGCATCTCTACCAAAAGTAGCCTGAACGTTTTGACCTTCAAGCCATTGTGCATACTTATCCTTATCAAAGTTTCCATTTTCATCAAAGACATCAATTCCCCTCTTTCTCAAAGCACTAACAACGGCAAGAGCTGATTTATCTCCAGCTTTGAGAGCATTATCGAAGGCTTGTGCAATTCTTTGAGCTTGAGCTTTTGACAGGGAAGTGCTTGCAACTTTATTTTCTTCTACTACCGAGCTGCCTTCCCAGATTTTCGTTCCTGTTTTGCCTTCCGCGTAAACAACGTTACCTTTATCGTCTATAGACAATTCATAAGAACCTGCATGTAGTTCCTTACCCAGAATTCTTGACAAATGCTTGGCTTCATCCTCATTCAAAACCATAGAGAGCTTTCCTTGATGAGCCTTGAGATAGCTAAACAGTTTTTCATAAGCATCCTTTCCCTTGAATCCAAGTTTTTGAGCTGCCATAGAAAACACTGCAAACTTTGCACCTTCGTTAAGAACTTTTCCAGCTTCAGCTTGTATAAAGGTTCTCTCTCCTTCTGCTTCTATTCCTCTTGCTCTTCCTATCTGACTTAGAGCTTTTATGTGTCCTTCAAGCCTTCCCATATCTGCAGGATTTAAACCGTGCTCCTTAGCTTTATCCAGAATTCCCTGAATCATCTCCTGATGGTAAGCTATCTGGCTTCTGTAGAATGCTCCAAGATCACCACCATAATCTCTATCAGCTATAAGCCTTGCATAATCGGAATCTTCATAGGCTTTCGTATATTGAGCCTCAGAAATACTTGCCTGAAAATCTGCTAAGTTCCCTTTAAAACCTTCCGCTTTAGCATGTTCATAAGCTCTTTGTAAAGCTACCTTATTACCAAAGTCCTGCATGAGTCCTGTTGAAGTCATAAACTCTTGAAATTCACCAGCGGTATGAAAACCAAGCCTTTCCCTAATTTTTTCAAAAGCCATCTGATTAGCTATATCTCTTTGAGCTTTCACAGTCCCAACAGTTTCCCTTGTCCCTGCATCTCCTACAGCTCCAGAAGCCATTGATTCAGCCATCCTATTGCTTGCAGAGTGAAAAACTTCATCTGCTCCATGAGCATATTGATAGTAAGCCTTAACAGCATCTTCATGAGCAACTCCCCAACTTCTTGCAAGTTCATCCCATTGAGCAGCCGTAGGTCTTAAAGTATTGGAAGAAGACATTGACTCCTTCATTGTTCTCGCTTCTGATTCAAGCCCCTGCCTCGCAAGAGACTGCAATCCACCCTCAGTAGCAACTTCTGACGATGTAGAAGCAGCTGCTCCCTGAAGAACTGCTCCAGCTCTTCCTGCAAGAGAAACAACTGCCATCTCAGAACCCTTAATCATTGCATAAACCACTAAAGGAACAGACCACATAAGATTCCCCGCCAGAGAAACAGCACCAGCAGTGTATCTTGACATTGCAGTAAGATACATAATGCTGTAGTTCCCACCTATCGCCGGCTTCAGCAGGTCATCAGCCCACTCACAGGCAATCAGGTTGACTATTGCCTCGGCAGGAACCCACAAAGTCAACCATAAGAGAAGTGTTAAGTAAACCTGAATTACTTTCATCCTACCAGGAAATAGGGAAATGATAAAAACAACCGGAAATAGACCGAGAATTAAACCCTGTAGAACTTGCTGTATCAGAGGAATAAACTCTTTAGCAAGTTCTGCACTTACCGCCCAATTAGAAACTGCTCTCTTTTCAGCTACTGAAGCTGCATATCCTGCTGGATCTCCATATTCAAGGGAAAACAAATCTGCTCCTTTCCAGAAAGCATTTGAAAGTACTGCCTGTTCAAGCATTTTCTGACCAGTCAGGGATGTATTTAAAAAGTACTGACCTGCAACTCCCAATTTCTGAAGAATTTCTGTCGTAAGAAGGTTGTTAATGGAAGTTAACCCCATAACTCTTTTGGCAAAGTAAGGAGCTACCTGATTTGTAACATGGCTTGGAAGTTCTGTTGCAATGTATTGATAAACATCCTTACAGGTTTTCCATTCTCCAGCTGGATTATCAGAAGTGTATATTTGCGATTGAAAAGCAGTATTGTTGGTTGACAATGCAGAAAGCAAATCATCAGAAGTAAGCACGTCATTGAAGTCCTTTACACCTGCAACGATTTCTATAAAAGTACACCTTCCTATGAAGTTAGATACAGTTGCCATTAGATAAGGGTCCATAATTACCGACTCTGGAACTGTATCAAGAGCAGTTAATCCAAAGACTGAAGTAAAGAAAAAGTTGAGAAATTTCTTTTCATAATGTAACTGCCAAATTTTGTAGGGTTTTTAGCTTTTCTAAGCGTAAAAGAAAAAAGTGAGAAATAGGAACTCCTAACTGTTAAAAAATCAAGAAAAAGATGAGAAATTTTCAAAAAGTAAAGAAATAGTTGAGAAATTTTTGCGGGAATTTTTCTCATCTATTTCTTGATTTTAAAGAAAAAGTTGAGAAATTTGTTAGGCTAACTTAACAGTTGCAAGAGTTACAGAGGAAGATTAAAATCAGAATTACTATGGGTGGAAGACTTTTTGGTATTGAGTTTTCATCGTTAACAGAGGACATTAACCAGCAGATAGAAATGGTTCTCTTGACACGTAAAGGGGAAAAGACTCTTGACCCAGAATATGGATGTGGTATTTGGGATTATCTTGACGAGGGAATAACCACAGTTCCTGTTTTGGTTGGATCAATCTATAAAGATGTTAGTAGAAATGTTCCTGCAATTTCTATTACTACTGTTAAGGTTACAGAAATCAATGAAGATGGAAGTTCTATAAATGTAAGACTTGGATATACGATCAAATCGTCAGGAGAGAGAGGTTTTTATGAAGGAAGAATTGATAGACCTTCGAGAAATCTGGAATAGAGAAGATATGTATGAGGGGTTATCACGTCGAGATAGGACTGTTCTGAGAAACCTCCGCTATTCAGAATGGCTTGCCAGGAGTAATCTTTTTGACGATATAGCAGTTGGAGCTTTGCTTGAAAAACATGGTTATGTTGAACCTTTAGAGGATGGAGATTTTTGATACTGTTCTAAGACACCCTTCTTATCCAGAAATTCCAGGATAAGTTCCGATATTTTGTGGTTTGGTTTGATACCTTCTTGCTCTTCACAATAGTCCTTAAAAAGTTTCCACAGTTCTGGATTAATCGTAATATGAACGTCTTTACTTTTTCCCTTCAAAAACTTAGACACTAATTGTATTTTTCCCATGAGGTAATTCTATGAAAATTATTTTTAATGTTAAACGTTCGTAATAACGGCGGGATTTGATATAATTTATGTGTCCCCCTTCAGGGGGACGGCGGGTTAAAAGTTCTTTATGAGGAGCTCCGTTCCTCTGGGACGGCTCCTCATCCTTGAATAGCCAGTCACTCCGTAACTGGACTTGGAAACTTCCTTTGTGTACCAGTTGAAGCCTTTATATAGTTCTTCTATGAGGTCACAAGGATAGTAGGAGAGAACAAACTTCCCTTTGATGTTTTTCAGAATTTCAGCAAGGTCTCTGTGGTCTTTCTCTGTGAACCCCATTCGGTAGTAATGCTCCTTCTGGACGTATGGCGGGTCAAGGTAGAAGAGTGTATTGGGAGTGTCGTATTTTTCTATGACTTTTCGGAAGTCAAGGCATTCTATCTGGACAACAGACAATCTTTCTCTTATTTGGTTGAGTCTTCTCAGAAATGAAAGCCAGCGGGTGCTACTTGATTTTCTGGTGTTTGCAGAAATGTAGTAACCCCAGCTGTTTCTTGTTCCTGAAAAGGATTGAACTACGCTGATGGCAAAGACGATGGCTTTGTCTATGTTGTCACGGAAGTAGCCTGTTTTGAGTTGTTCTGTTGCCATTTGAAATTGGCGTCTTGAGTAAAGAGTTCTTTTGGCTCTTCTTTTGAATTCTTGAAAGTGGTCTCGCAGGACAATGAAAAGGTTAACGAGTAGTTCGTCGTTATCATTGTAGACTTCTACAAGGGAAGGTTCTTTTTTGAAGAGAATCCAGCCAGCTCCCCCAAAAGCTTCAACGTAAGTCATTTTCGTGTAATTCGATGGAAAGTGAGAGATTATCCACTTGGCAAGCCTGCTTTTACCACCGATGTATGGAAACACAATGGAACCTCCTTTTGAGTTTTGAATGAAAAGAAAAAAAAGAACTCATAAAAGAACGGCTTGAATGGGAGGGGAACGACAGAAAAGCAACGAAGACCTCCTTAAGGTTTAGACTCTTTCTTTTTGAAGAGGTCTAAAAGTCCTGTTCTCGTTATGAGTTTTTCTCCAAACCAGAAACCTAAGACAAGGAGAAGAATGTTGTGAAGCATGGATAGTTGGTCAGGAGTGAACTTTTCAGGATGGAGGAAGGCATAAACGTACGAACTTACAGTTAGGTAGGTAATCATCGGTCTTACGGAGGACCTTAGATACTGAACTGGGCGAGGGATGTCTATTAACCGTCCTTCATACTCCAGCATGAACTTCCTGAATTCGGAGTTTTCTTTTGATGCTTCTTCCAAAAGTGCCATGCGATAGAGTTGTTCAAACTTCTCTTTCTGCTGTTTAGTTTCCAACTTCTTGTCTGCATCTGGAAAGAGTTTGTCAGCTATGGTTGAACCAAGAGATAACAATGCATCAAAGAGCATCATTTACCTCTTCTAACGATTTTTTGGAATGTTTCTGTATCCTGGAAGTGAGGAAGTTCACGGAATTGCTTCCAGGAACCTGCCCACTCCAAGCCCACTTTTTGAGCTATTTCTCCGAGCTTCCTGTAAGCCTCAATGTTGCTCCAGTCTGGCTTTCCACCCTGGAGTGGAACACAGTCGAAAGCAAGTCCATATTGATGAAAGCTCTGCCAGGGTTTTGCATTTGTAACTTTTCTCCTGGCTTCTTCTTCTGTTAATTCCCAGAGTCCGAGCTTTTTCCTTCTTTCGTTCAATTCTTTTAAGGTGACTCCAAACTGTTCTAATCTGCCCTGCATGTAGAGGATTTCCTGTTCTTCTGGAGAGCGATAGGTGCAATAAATGAGAACCTCTATACCGTTTTCTTTTGCTTTTTCCAGAAACTTCTCAGTTTTCTCACGTGTTACAGGGTGCAGGTCTTCTAATTTCCTGCTTGCCACGGTGAGCCTCCGGTAACTTTGTCGTGTATTCAAACTCCAGGAGTGGACTTTTCAAAAAGAGTCTCGGACTGACTTCTGAAGGATGAGTGTTTTTCAGAAGCTCTACTCCAGCCTGCTTAAACGCTGTGAATACAAGCTCACTACAAAACCATCTGTTCTTACTCTCTAAATTCGGGTTGAAGAAAACAAAGCCCAGAATCCCCAGCCAGTCGTAAGGTTTTCCTATCTGTCTCTGGAGGAAGTGTCTGATTTCGTCTCGCTGCTCTTTTGTAACTTCTACGGAATAGACTGAAAATTCTGTCCCTGGTGTGTGGACTTCTGAAAACTTTCCATATCTTACTCCATTCCACCAGGCTTCTATGACAACTGGATCGTTCCTGTCTTTAAGGTCAACAATGAAGGCTATATGAGTAAAGGGGAAGCCCCACTGCCTTATCCTTATAGGCTGGCTTGTAAGGGACTTCCCTATGGAAGCAAGGATATACACTTTTAGGAGGTCTCTCGCTCCCATTGTTAAACCTCAAGTGGAATTTCTGAATAGGCATCCTCACAGAGTTTCTTCACATCAAGCTGGAGGAGTTCTTCAAGAGTCATTGAGTCTATTTGACTCTCAAGCTCTCCTTCCTTATCCCAGATTTCCTCTTTCCAGTTAAGGATTTTTGCAATCTCCACTGCACGGGCAAGAAGAGGAAGGATTTTCTGGACAGACTCGTCTGATAGTCCTTTTGCCTTTAAGTCTTCAATTGCCTGTTCTTGTGTGTAAGCTCCAGCTACAAATAGAGCAATTTTCTGTTTTACTTCGTCCGTTGTGATAGTAACTTTCTCTTTAGCAGCTATGTAGAGTATCCTTCCTTCTATTACCTGAGCTTCTGAGGTTATGTCTGCAAGGTCTTCGTCTAATTCAGAGAGTTTTTGGTGGATGTAGGAGTCAGTTCTACTTGAAATACCCTGTTTTACCACCTCTTTCGCATCACCTTCATCAATCTGCCCGAATCTGGGTAATGTTCCCCATTGCTCTATCCATTTTTGTAATGATTTCCTATCCCAGCAAATTTCCTGCAGATCATTCTTCGCAAGGGTTTCCATCCTTTCCTCCTTAAGTAGCTTTTTCAAGAATTGCTGAAAGCGCTGTGTTAGCTAAGCATGATGGATGAGTAAGGATAATCTCTACTGGTGTTAAGGGATCATCTGTTGCAAATGAAAAGCGGAGCAAATCTATACGATCCCAAGCTATTATTGAACCAACATCCTTACCTATTGATTGAAGTAAGTGCCAGCCTTTTGCGAGGTGTAGATTACTATTTCCAGTTTCAGAACCATCAACCAAAAGAGTAGTACCCAAGTATTCTGGAACTACCACGAAACCTAAATCCAAGAAAACATCTCTGCTAAACCAGATCCAAATTTGTCCTTGAGAGCTACAATTTTTAGAGCGGGTTCTCGGATTTTTATTTATTACATCCACCTGAATGTGAAAGTTCCTTTCGGTGTCCTGACTTTCTATGTGAACTTTAACTGCTTTATAAACAGCGGTTTTATAATCAGCCATTGGATGTAGATCAACAGTTAACAAATGATTTCCATTTGCATCGTAAAGGTCTGATTGAGTAGGCGTCCCGTCATCATTCGGGTTTGTATCATGCTTTAGAATACAGCCTGTTGCTATGGTTATTGTTCCGGAGCTTCCATAAGACGTGGCAACAATAGTGTTTTCATTCCAGCTGGCTCCTATTAATTGAGTTCCTACAAACTCTCCTCTCGCACCGGCTATAAACCCATCAATCTTACTTTTTCCATAGTTAACTAAATCTTTAACCTGCTGATCCCACTTATCTGACTGTGTTGCCATCCTCTCTACAAGTTTGGAAGTGTTTTCTTTAAGTTCCAGTATCGCTTTTGTTAGATCCATACTTACCTCCTCAAACAGGTTTGTTATTCAAAAAGCATTTTCTTTGTGGCGTAATGGATGTTTTGCGGTTCTGATGTCAGCTCAAGAGGATTGTCAAAAAGTAACGTTCCGTTCCATACGAAAATGTCTGTTATTACTGGCATGTTGTATGGTGCCAGTTTGATGTAAAAGTCGGCTTTATGGTCTCCTGTAACTACGTAACCAAAATCGCTAATGCCGTGATTCCCCCCACTGTATGCATCTCCAACGTCACTGATTACAAATCTTGTAAGCTGGAAGTGTCCAGCCCTTTCAGTAAAATGCACAAATTCCGTTGTTCTTCCAAGATTTCCATAATCTCCATTGTTCATTACTTTGAACTGTAGAGAAAAACCTGCAGAATCACTAATGCCGTCCAGAGATGCCACTTTTAACCATTTTTCTTCCCATCCTGTTGAAAACCTATAAACTTTTAGGTCAAGTTCAGACTTCTTTAAAAAGTTTTCATCAACGTAACTTTTTGTGGCGTAACTTGACAGAAGTAGTGTTACATAATTCCTTGAAGCAAATTCGTTAAGAACAGTCTTTTTGACAAAGTTGCTGTCAACGTATGTTATGTCCGCTTTTAAATCTTTCAGGCTGTTGATTTGAATCTTAAGGTTATCTATTTCTACCTGAAAAGCTGTGATAACATCAGAACTTACCTTGTCCTTGACCTGCTGGAGGAGTTTTTCTATTCGGTCTATTTCCTCTTCTACCTCTTGAAGTTTACTTGTATTAACGAGGTTTAGCTTTTCTGTAAGGGTGGTAATAGCCTGCCCTATTCTTGCAAGGACTGTCTGGTCTGTAAGTTGTTCAAGGAGAAGGTTGTTCTCTATGTCAGCTGTCTTTTCATCAATACTGCTGACATAAGGTAGTAGAGCTTCAAGTCTTTCTTTTGTGTCGTTTGCAATTTCAATGGCTTCGTCTGCCTTATCTTTAATGGCTATGATTGCTATTTCATGGTTTGTAAGAATTCGGGATATTTGAGCAAACTCTTCCGTGTAAAGAAGCTTAAGGTCAGGATTGCTTTCAACTATCTCTATCTTGTCCAGAGGAACGTCTGTTACTCTTACAGATATTCCAGTCAAAAGCTTTAGATTTTTGTTTTTCCATGCAATAGGAACTTCTGGATGGGACCAGACAAAAGCGAGAGTGCCGTCTTCAAGATACCAGCCTATCTCCCTTATCCAGAACTCGGGTGCATCTTCTGGAAGAAGAGCCGATAGATCCATATAGCCATCGGAAGGGAAAACCTTTCCAGAAGCAATTGGAACTCTGATTATTTCGTTTTTTAGACTTGTTTGGCTTTTCTTTGGAGTATATCCTATATCTCCAAAACCTATATGTGTGAGCTTTAACCTTACTTCTGGAAGTCCGCTAACCTGAAAGAACTTTTGAAGACCTGCTACTGTGGTTATCGGTATTAGTTTAATTTCTTCTGCCATTAGTTGATTCCTCCAGTGAGGTTAATCCTGATAAAGGCAACTGAGTTGAAACTGCCTATAACTGCACAAGTAGAGGAGAAATCCCATTCCGTTTCTGTTGATTCAAAGGAAGCTTTCAAGAAACCATCTGCGGTAACGTTTCCAGCAAAGATTGAGATTCCGTCTCCAGCGGTGATTACTTTTTCGCTGTTTTCCTCAAAAGTGGCAGTGGTGAAAGTAACTGGCTTTATGCCAGTTCCGAGGATTTTGTATTCTCCATCCTGGGACATAAGGATTTTCTTTTCACTGTCTTCTTCAAATGTGGCTTTTGTAAATGTGGAGAGGTCACCAGAGCTAACTATCTTCTGTTCGTTTTCAAAAAAGACATTAAACTTTAGCTCTTCCAACCAGCTTCTTTCGTTTTTGTAGGCATTTATGAGCCTCAAAAGTTTTTCTTCAATTTCGGGAGTAAGTGTAATTCCGTTCTTAATCAACTCTTCAAAGAACAGGTCTATTTTAAAGTGATAAGGCTTACCGTTGTATGTAAACCATTCGTGTATTTCCCCTCCGAGTTTCAAAATCTCCAGAACTTTTTTGATAGCCCACGGTGTTCCAAGTTTCATTTTGAGAATGATTGCATTTTTTACGAGTTCTTCCTTCTGACTTCTATCCTGTGTAAGTTTCCAGGCAGTTTTAGAAACGTCAAACTGCCAGGCAAGGTCTTCGAGTTCAGAGTCCGAGAGTGTGGAAAGGTTATAAACAAAGAGAAACGGCAATAGCTCCTGGATCTCTTGCCTGTCCTTTTCAATTAGCTCTGCAAGAGCTATTGCTCTTTTGTCGCCTTTTAAAACGTCCGGTAGCAGTTTCTTACTCATAGTGGTTTTATAGTAGAGCAAAGAGAAAGGGCAGGTGGTAACCTTACCACTTTGGAAAGGAAAGAACTGTAGATTAAGCCTTATGATGGAACCGCTACTTGAATTTGTTGAAGCTGTAAAGAAGTTTGGAGAACAAGCTAAGGAACTTCCCGAAGAAATTAAACCGTTCCTTATTCGGGAAATTCAGAAGAATATTGATAATGTTAAAGAACCACGTAATGCTCCTATAACCCTTAAAGTTAAAGGGAGAAAACCTCCATTAAGAGATAAAGGGCATTTAAGGAATTCTATTGCTGGAAAAGTAGAAGGTTTGAAAGTAATAGCAGGAACGAATCTGCGGTATGCTCCAATTCAGCATTTTGGAGGAACGATTACTCCGAAAAAGAGCAAAACCCTTGTTATCCCAGCAGACAAGAAAGTTAGAAGAGAAGTAGAAACTCTGGGAGTAAGAGGTTACCTTGAAAAGCTCAAGGGAGAAGGCTGGGAGATTGTTTTCAGAAAAAGAGTAATACTTGGCATTCCTCCAGCTAAGCGAAAGAAGTCCAAACCAAAACTTTTGTTTGTAAGGAAAGAAGAGGTAACCATCCCGGCAAGACCGTTTATGTATCTCACGGAAGAGCAGCTCAGAGGACTACAGGAACTTGCTGAGAGAATCTTGTTTGAGGAGCTGTCGTGAAGCATTTAATAGAGCTTGAAAAAAAGTTTCAGAAGTTTTTAAGAATATCGGTGGTTATAGACCCTTCACCTGCTATGAGTGCTGTAGAGGTGAGACTCCAGCCAAAAGAGTTTTCCCTTGGCAGACAACTTGATAGGAAAGAAGAAAAAGGAAAAGTTACAGTTTTCTATATTGCGGAGCTTCCCGTTGACATAGTTTTAAACGTTAAAGGAACTGGCAATAGAGATAACGTTTTGCTCTTTAAGGCAATTAAATATTCTTCTCTAATTCAACATTTCTTTAAGTCTCCCGTTAACTTAAAGCTTCCTCCAGTTTCGGAGAAAGAGGGCGATTTTGAAGTCTTTGGAGAATGTGCAATCGTGCCAATAGACGTAAACGGACACCTTGAACCAGTTCTTTTCTCCGAGGACCCTCTTGACCTCAAAACTGCTCCAGGTTTTCAAGATAGATTCCAGATAAAGCTCGTTTTTCAAATAAAGCAAACAGTAGAAGTACCAACGGTCAAAGAGGTCGTAAGAGATGGCTAATCCTGTGAAATTTGGAGCTTTCGGAGATATTCCTTTTGAAATACAGGGGATTAATCCAAGGAACTTTCGGGAGAGATTTTCAAGAGGGAAACCAAGACACAGAATAGTTAATGGCTACCCGTTCATTGAAGATACAGGAGAAAATGAAAGGGTTATTGAACTTACCATTGCCATTGCTTATCCGTTTTCACAGGATCCAGAAGCCACTTACAAAAAGCTAAAGAGACTAATGGACAATGTTCAACCTCAGCTACTTGTAATAGGTCAGGAGATACTTGGAGAGTTCACGATTGAAGAGATGGAAAAAGTTCCAGAATTTGCTCCTGACGGCTCTATTAAGAAGCTAACGGTTAACTTAAAACTCATAGAGGTTAGAAATGACAACTTCTTACGCTGAATACATAACCAAAGAAGGAGACCGCTGGGACTTGATAAGCTATGAGTTCTACGGTGTTCCAGATAAGTATTACCTTATTCAGGAAGCCAATGAGAAGGAAATACCCCCAAGTCTCCTTTACTCCCCAACCTTACCGGCGGGTTTAAAGCTGAAAATTCCCGTTCTTGAAGAACAACCTACTAAGGAGTTACCACCACCGCCATGGAAAACCTGATAAGACAGCCCAAGATAAAGGTTTTCATAAATGGTAAGAATGTTACACGGGAACTCTCGGACTTCATTCTTGAGGTGATCTATACGGATTCCATTGAGGAGAAGGCAAAAGACGAACTCCAGCTCACTCTCTCCAATCCTGACAGGCGCTTCTTAAAAGAGTGGGCAATAGAGGAAAACAGCCAAATAAAAGCCTCTATCATTGCCAACGGTCAAGAATTTCACCTTGGAATCTTCTACGTTGGAGACTCTTTCACTTTACGGGAGAAAGGCTCTGTCCTAACGATTTCGGCGACTTCCCAGAACTACGAAGACCTTAAAGCCTTCAAGGTTGTTAGAAACGAAAGCTACGAGAACATTACACTTAAAGACCTTGTTTCCCAGATAATTGTAAGGTGCAGTAAAAAGTCCTTTGTTGACGCTCCAGAAGTCCCGCTAACCCGGATTGACATAGTTAACGAGACTTACGAACAGTTCTTAAAACGCATTGCAAGAGAATACAACTGCAAATTCTTCATTAGAGCTGGAACTGTGGTCTTTGCCAGGAATCTACCCACAAGAGAGTGGGATATTACTCCTTACTTGGTGAATGACGATATTCGCTTTAAACCAAAGAAAGAAGCTGTAAAAGTTGTTGAGATGGAATACTACAAGCCCGGTTCAAAAGAAACCCTCGTTTACCGGGAAGAAAACCCGGAAGTAAAAGAAGGGAAAACAATTAAACTCTACGGTATAGCCCACAACTTAAAAGAAGCTCAGGAAAAGGTTAAGGCAGTGATTAAAAAGAGTAAGTCTGAGCTTAAGGCAGAAGCCACCTTTACAATTTACGGTCAGCCTGTTAATGCTGGAGACTACATAGTTCTGCCAGAGGAACTTTACGGTTTTATCGCTGGAAAGTATCAGGCAATTAAAGTTGTTCACTCAATCTCGAAAGAAAATGGCTGGAGGACGAAAATCACTGTCAGGAAAGGAGGATAGCAAAGTGGAAGAGGTTAGGCTAAAGCACCCGTTTGAAGCAGAAGGTAAAAGGATTGAAACGGTCAAAATCACTCGTAAGAAAATAACAGTCCTTGACAGGATTAAAGCGGCACAGGAAGCTCAGGCTACGTTTGGAACAAAAGACGGAGACGCTTTTATTATCTGCATTCTCAACCGTCTCTGTAACTTCGGGGTAAAAATACCATCCCTCGAACTTGCCGAAAAGCTATCGGCAGAGGATTTTGATGAAATTGTAATGAAACTGCTGGGTATCTCCGAAGATTTTTTATCGCAACTTCAAAAGGAAGCGGGGAGTTCGTAGAACAGGCAATTCCATTCCTGGTTGAGTTTGGTTACTGCTACAGCGAAGTTAAAGAGATGCCCCTTTCAGAACTTAACTACGTTCTGGAAATTACCTTGCAGTTCCTTGAAAAAAGAGAAGAAGCTCTTAAAAGAGGTTGATGGTGGAAAGAAGAGAGTTTGCACTTCAGTTGATTGTTGGCGTTAAAGACCTTTTCAGTCAGAAAGTTAACAGGATAGAAGCGTTATCTGAAAAACTCCAGAAGAGACTCCAGACCCTTGACGGCAGGCTTAAAAACGTTGAAGTCTTCGGTAAGCTCTCCAAGGAAATTTCAGAGCTTTCACAAGCCGAACAAAAGCAGATAGAAAAGATTAAAGCCCTCGAATCTACCTATGAAAAGTTTAATCAGGAACTCAAGACGGTAGAAGCTCAATACGAAAGTAAGGGTAGGAGTTCCAAAGAGTTAGATGAAAAGCTTAGAACTTTAAGAGCCGAAATTGAAAAGGTTTCTTCTTCCCTAACAGAAGAAAAACGAAAGCTTGAGGCTATAAAAAGCGAAAAAGAAAAAGCTATAAACGAGTCAAAAAAACTATCTGAAGCCCTCAAAAGAGAAGGCATAGAAATTAGAAATCTCTACGAGCTTTACGATAGGCTACCCGAAAAGACTAAGAAACAGGTTAATTCTTACGGTGAGCTAATCCATACCCTCTTTAAGCTTTCAAAAGCTGAGTTTGAACACAAAAAAGCTGTAGCACTCCTTGAGAGGGAACAAAAGAACCTTCAGGACGAGCTTAAGAAAGTTGAAAGGGAGTTAAAGAAAAGTGGTAAGGGGAACGTTTACCTTTCTGCCAAAGCAAAGGAGCTAAGGGAAAAGCTTGAAAAGGTGTCTTCTTCTCTGAGGGAAGAGAAGGAAAAACTTGACAGAGTGAGCAGAGAGAAAGAAGAAGCTACTAAAAGGACAGAAACTCTGAGAAAAGCTCTCCAGAGTCAAGGGTTTACCCTGAAAGACGTCACGAAAGATCTTGAAAAATACCAGGAAGAGCTTGAAGAGACTGCAAAAAAGCAGGAAGAACTTGAAAAGAAGCTTTCTTCTTCGAGTCTTATGACAGTCGGGGCGAGACTCAAAAGAATGGCTGCTCTCGGAGGAATAGGAGCTTCTGCTTCTTTTGCCATTAAAGACATTGTCAACAAAATGGTTGATTTTGACAGACAGGCTCACTTGATAGTTGCAAGGACAGAACTAACCACTAAAGACCTTGATAGAGTAAAAAAAGACCTCATTGACATCTACCGAATCATTGAAAAAGCTCCAGAAGAAATAGCAGAAGTCTATACCCAGATTCGCCAGTTAACAGGACTTCAAGGGGAAGAACTTAAAAAGGCTGTAATCCAGGCTCTTAAAGTCCAGAAAGTAATTCCAGAGTGGGACACAAAAGAGATAACAAGAGCTATAGCACAGATGAGAAAAGCCTTTGGCATTACAGCAGAAGAGGCGACAGACCTTATGACGACTGTCTTCACAAAAGCTGGAGACAAAGCTAACGATCTACTTGATACTCTATGGGAATACGCTCCGCTAATGAAAGAAGCAGGACTATCGGCTAAGGAGTTTGTTGCCTACCTGATAGCTGGAGCTAACGAGGGAGCATTCAACTTTGATAAGCTGGCTGATACGGTAAAAGAATCTTTCAAAGCAAGGCTTACAGACATTTCGATCTGGCAGGCTCTTGTTGGAGAAGGAGAAAAAGCTGGAATAGTTGACCAGCTTCTCCCTGTTGATAAGTTTGGACACGAAGCAGGGAAGATAAAGCAGTATTTGGCGGAGATAAGAGAAGGCTTTGAAACCGGGAACGACAGGAAGAAAAAAGAGGGCTACTCAAAACTCCTCCAGCATTTAGCAGTTCTCTATAAGAGAGACGTTCAAGCTGCCAGAAACATAATGGAGCAGATATTCGGGATTCAAGGAACAGAAGATATCACTCACAAGGTTCTTGCAAAGATGGGAGAGGCAATAGCCGACCCGGATAGAATTTTAGGAAAGTGGAAGGGTGCTACAGACCAGATGTTTCAAGAGTCCAAAACCCTCTTTGACAAACTTGAAGATGCCTGGAGGAAAGTGGAAACAGTTTTCCTGAAAAGTTTCGATGACCTTGCAAAAGATTTGAAGCCTGTTGGAGATATGATTCTTGAAATCTCTAACGCCATAGGAAATTTTGCAGAAAAACATCCTCTCATAACAAAAATCACTCTTGCCATTTTAGGTATTGTAGCTGTTCTTGGAATGGTGGGAGCTGTTCTCCAGTTTGTAGCAATAGCATCCTCTTTTGCCATAGGTGGACTTTCTATGCTCATTTCTCCATTTACTCTGATAATCGCAGTTGCAGGAGCTACAATAGCCGCTGTTCTTTACTTCAAAAATAGGTGGCACGATATTTGGAGTTCCGTCAAGTCTAAGTTTTCTTCCATTGTAGATTTTATTGAGGTCTGGCTTTAAATCTCTTGCGGGACTTCTGAGAAAAGGATTAAAACTTTTTGTGGATTACCATCCTGTTGTTTTGCTTTTAAAAGCTGTGAAATCTGCAGTAGAGTTTATAACCGGGATTGACCTTACAAAAGCTGGCATAAAGATAATAGAAACATTCACTTCTGGAATACTTTCTGTGATCAAAAAGCCTCTTGAAGCGGTTAACTGGCTAAAAGACAAGATTTCCGGTGTATTTGGATTCTTCTTCGGAGACGAAGAAAGAGAAGAGGAAAAGAAAAAGAAGCTAAGAGAAAAAGGAGTAGTTCCACCTGAAAGAGTCAGGGAAGCATTCGAGAAAGCCACTCACAAGGAGGTTGTTTACGAAAAACTGCATATCAGAGAACTTCACCAGAAAAAAGAGACGAGAGAAACCCTTAGAGAACGAGAGGAAATACGCCAGAAGGAAATTCATCAAAACCAGCAGGAGAAAAGAACTATTCACGAAAAAGTTCTTGAAAAGCAGTTCTCCCAGAAAGAAAAGATGGAAAAGCTTACGGAAAAGATTGAAAAAGTAAAAGAGCAAGGCAACAAAACTGTTAGCTTTTCTCCAAAGGTAAATGTTAACTTGAATGTTTCCCTTCAAGGAGTTTCAGAACAGAACTTCAAAGAAAAGCTCCTTGAAGCCATAGACAAGGCAACTCCAGAACTTAAGTGGGCATTTGAAAAGCTCATGAAAGACCTCTGGGAAGACAACACGGGCTACGCTCATTAACGCTGGTAACCTTACCACCTTTACTCTTAAACCCTGCTATCTTCAAGTGTAAATTCCCACAAGGAGAGAAAACTTGGATAGCATGTTTTTCTCACTCCTTAAAGATGCAGCAGGTTCACCTGTTCTTTACTCGGTTATTTTCATGATTTACGTTCTCTATGAAAAGTGGAAGGGGCAGAGTAAAATCCTTAAGGAGCTTGAAGCTGTCCTTGATAGAAAATTCAAAGCATGGGAAGAAAGACAGTCCCAACTGGAAGAAGAACTTGAAAAGAAATTTAACTCATTGAACGAAAAACACTACCAGCTTGATAAAGTTCTTCATGAACGATACCACGAACTTGATAGAAAGATACTCCAGCAGGATAAGAAGCTCATAGAGCATGAAAGAAATTTAGTTCAAAAGGTTGACCTCATAGCTTTCATGAATGACACAAGCCGTCGCTTTGAAGAAATGAACAACAACTTCCTCAAGGCACAAAGGGAAATCCAGAGAGAATTCAAAGAACTTCTAAAGGAAATTTTGAAGGTTCAAGGGGGAAAAGATGTTTGAAAG
>NZ_BAAHXO010000001.1:0-137021 GCF_054656775.1 Desulfurobacterium crinifex | reverse complement strand
AATCCAGACCATAATAGAAACATCTTGGAACTTACTGGCTGTTTTTGTTAGGAACAACGTACTTATTAGTGCTGGAAAAATCAATGAAAATGGAAGTAAAATGCTAAACCATATAATCATTGTTATAAGTAAGCCTTTAGGATGTTTGTTCTCTTTTTTCTGCATTTTAAGGAAGTCTTTGATATATAAGTAGCCGCTGATGGCTGTGAGAGTAGAAGGTATGATTATTATTAACATAGCAGCTATTTGATGCTTGGGGTTTTTGTATATAAGAAGGAGAGGGATTATACCGAGTAAGCAGCTAATTAGTGTTGTTGAAATAATTAAGCGCTTTTTGAGAGAAGGAATTTGGGGCTTCTTGTTTTTGAATAGTTCTTTAAAGTGGGATTTCGTTATGTAGAAAATTCCGAATGTGAAAGCAGGAAAGAGACCTACAGTTAAAGATATAAATAAGAACAAGTAAATTAAAGTTTGAGGGACGAGAGAAAATAATGTGACTCCTTTGGCTATAAAGATTGAGTAAAGGAATATCCAGATACCTGACAAAGCCAAGATTATGTAAGTGCAAGGTAAGATTGCACTGATAATGGCTTTACAAGTACCAAATACCTTTTCAATGGATTCCTGCATTCTACCCTCTGTTGTTTTGTTTAATTATAGTAATTTAAACACTGTCCTGGCTGTTTTCTCTCTTACCTTATTAAGCTCTTCTCCAAGCTCATTTTCCAAGAGCCTTGCTTTTCTGCCGTTCACTTGAAGGTATTCTAAGGGATTGTAGCCTTTTGCTTTTAGTAGCTTAACGAAGGCTTTGATATCCCATGAAGTCCTCTCCTGGTAAGTCCAGCCTATTTCTTTCCCTTTATATTCAATCGTTCCGTTGATGAGTTGTTTTAGCTGCTCCTGTATCATCTGAGCTTCCGTCTGGATTTTACTGTATCTGTCCAGTAGCTCCATTATGAGTTCTGCATTCTCGTGTTCAAGGGTGGTGTTGGCGCTTTCTGAGCCGTTGCAGAGTCCGTGCTGACGATAGATACAGTATTGGCACTCCCAGTTGGCACGGGGGCGGGGGTCATTTCTGAACATTCTAATTATCTCCTCAAGCTCTTCTCGGGAGATAGATTCTGTAGTTGGGAGAACAACTATGCTCTTACCCATTTTGTAGCGTGTTCTAAGGGTTGTCTTGATGACAAGATAATGTTCTATTTCCTTATCAGGGTACTGCCATTCAAGTAAAGCTTTCTGTATTTTAGCTTGCAGTATGTACTTATAGTTGATGCTTATTCTCCTGCTGTTTGGCTGGAGAATTATCAGTTCTTCTGGCCGTCCTGAAGTTTCGTTATCAAAGGAAAGAACCGTGTGTTTAAGTTCCAGTCCTACTATTTTGTTGCTGTTATACTGGATAAAGCAATCTAAGTGTCCGTCAATGGAGAAAGGTTCACCGTCAACGGTAAAATCGTAGCTGAGGACTTTCTCCTCTTCAAACCTGTTGCCGAATATCTTCTTGAGAACTTCCTTTACTGTTTTCTCAAACAGAAAGCCATCGTCTATGGCAATGTTTCTAACCTCTAAGGTTGGGTGTTGACGGCGAAGTTGGGCTTTCTTAGGACAGCTTATGATTTCGGTTATTCCGTAAGCTCCATCACGGTAAGATATTTCTCTTCCCTCCCTAACGTGAGCAGATAGTTCTGAGAGAATCCTTTCAAACTCTTGAAGAAACTCCATAGTTCCCTCCTTGGATATCGCTTAAGAAGTAATATAATCCTGTAAAACAGAAATGTCAAATCGGCGTAATGGTCCATTTCTTTTACTTTAGATGTTTAACTTTTGATAGAGATGAAACCGAAAGCCTATTGGTTATAATGCTTTTTGAGTTTTTAATTAGCAAATTGGAGGAAGAGTATGAAGTTGCTTACTTATCTTTATGTAGAGGGGTTCTATCCTTTTAATAGGCAGCATTTTAATTTACTTGGAAATTTAGATTTTGATATTATTTCTAATAAATCAGATTCGGTAGTTTTGAAGCTGAATAAATATGATGAATCGTTTTGGAGTGGATTAATAGAGTATTATCCATCTAATCAGATTTATTCCTTAATACTTGGAGAAAATGGAGCGGGGAAAACAAGATTTATGGACTGTCTGTTGTGTTTTCCCTTCGGAGATATAAAAGAAGGAAGATTGATTGCTGTCTTTTGGAATACAGATGAAATTGGTACTCAAAAAGAGTTTGAAGTTTTCGGTATATCAGACGAACCTTTTTATTTTTCCAGGAAGCAGTTAGAAGAGGGGAGGAAAGTAACTCCACATTCTTTCAAAACCAATGTTAACTTATATCAAGTTACAACTGTGATTCCTATACTTTTGTCTTCTGACATTTATTTTTTCCCCTATAGGGAGATTTTGGGGTATGGTGTCTTTTCGGATAAAGGAAAAGTCTCAACCTTAGTGTCTGAGTTTGCAAAAGCTGTGCAGAGTTATTTGAAAAAAACTTTGAAGGTTCTCTCTGGAGAGAGAAAAGTAATTGATGAAAGAAGCTTAGGATTTTTTAGTAGTGGGCACCAATTACAAGAAGGAATAGAGTCTTCTTTGAGAATTATTCGCTCCGAAAAAGTGCTTAGGATTTTGAGTATTCTAATGGAGAAAGAAGTTTTTGATGACGATATAATGGAGCTTGCACTAAATAATTTAAGTATTGAAATATATCCAAATAAAAGGTTGCTTGAGGATTTTCATTCCATGATAAGAGATGAAAAACTGAGGAGAAAATATCCGATATTAAAAAAACTTTATAGGGAATTGGAAGAGCTGTTGGGAGATTTTAGTGATAAGTTTCTGCATTTTTATGTGCTTTTTCTGATAGCTATCCTTATTAATATTTTGCTTTTTGATAGGCGGTATAACTTAATAGAAAAAGATGATTTTAATAGTAAGCTTGAGAAGTTAGAAGAGCTTTTGAGACATAGAAGATTAAGGGAATCTTTCGAGGTCTTAAGAGAAGGTATTTTTATATTCACAGGAGAGAAAAAAGAAAAGGCAGTATTTGGGGATATAGATAAGATCTTAGAGATTCTTTCTCGTTTAGAAGAATTGTTAAATACTGCTGATGAGTTGTCGTCTTTTTATTATGTAATAAATGCAACTCCAGAGTACTTGAAGAAATTGAGAGATATTTTAGTGGAGATTAAAAATGAATTCGTTTTCGGTTCACCTTTCAACATAAGAGTATTAAAAGGATTTCCTACAGGTTTGGAAAGACTATTCCTTCTCTTTGCTGATATAGAAGAAGCAGTAAGGGAAGTAAGTGTAAAAGATGTTTTGCTTTTACTTGATGAGCCTGATGTTTTCTTGCATGTTGAATGGCAGAGAAAGTTTATAGCCTGTTTATCAAGATTCTTAAGTCTTTTTGATAAGAACTTTCAGGTTATTATTGCTACACATTCGCCTTTTTTAGTTTCGGACATCCCTTCTTCTAATATCGTTCTCTTAACGAAAGATAACGGAGTTAAAGTTGAAAAGTTTTCTGAGGGAGATAGAACCCTTGCTCAAAATATTTATGCTCTGCTTGATAAAGGATTCTTTTTAAAGGTAGCGATTGGAGAATTTGTAAGGCGGAAGATTGTTGAACTGTTTCAGAAACCTGGTACTTTTAGTAAAGAATATAGGGATTGGTTTGTTGAAGAGTTGGGGGATAGAATTCTGAGGATTAAACTAAAACAAAGGTTTGGAGAGCTGGGGTGATACCTTTGAGGTATTTTCCTGAAGATGTAGAGGAAGAGTATTATCAGTATGTAACTGGGGAATTTTCCTCACAGAGGAAAGTCGAAGATTGGAATAGTAGGGCTAAATTTTTTTTGTTAGGTGGCCAAAAAAAGAGAAGTTTGAAGTCTGAAATCAGAAGATTAAGGAATAAGAAGCTTAGATGCTGGTTGGAAGAGAAATTAAAAGATATCCTCGTAGGAAGACCAGATAAACTCAGAGAGTTAGGTAAAGAGTTTACATCTGAATTTTCTAAGGCCCGAGGACTTAATAGTTTGAAGAAGTTGTTTATAGACTGGTATGAGTATCTTGCTGAGAGGAGGAAAGATTTTTCTTATTCTCTTCTTAAGGTTATTGATGTGAGTACTTGTCCTTATTGTAACAGGGAATATATCCAGCTTATTTCTTCTTCTAAGGGAGGCGTTAGGCCTCATTTTGATCATTTCTTTCCGAAGTCAAAGTACTTTATCTTTTCTGTAAGTTTGTATAACTTAATCCCGTGCTGCTATTTCTGTAATATTTCGAAAGGGGAAAAGTTTTGTAAGGATTTGAAAGGTCCCTATGAAATTGATGATAGAGATTTTGTTTTCTCATATGACATAGAATTAGATGATAAAGAAATGGGAGTTTTAGCTATTAATTTAAAGGCTATAGAGAGGGGTATAAAGGGTATAAAAATTTTTACGGAATATAAGAAAAATGTAAGATATTTTCGTCTAATAGAAGCATATATGCATCATAAAGATGTCGTTGCTGAAGTGATACTGAAGTCAAGACTTTATCCCAAGGAGTATTTTAAAATGCTGGATAGTGTTCTTGAAGGTTTGTCGTTACTTGGTTCTATTTCCGAGAAAGACTGGTATAGGCTTTTCTTTTCTGCCTACGATAGGGAGAACTTTCATAGACGTCCTCTATCGAAGTTAATCTCTGATATTTATGAGGAAATAAACAGTGGGTAGTATATTTGAACTTTGCTAATCTGTGATGATTTTTATCTTCTCTACGGCTTCAACTTTCTGCTTGTCAGCTATCTTAACATATCCCATCGTTGTTATTGGGCTTGAATGCCCCATCAGTTCTTGAATGATCTGGACAGGTATTCCTCTGCGAGATAGCATTGTTCCGTATGTATGTCTCAACTGGTGAGGGGTGACGCTTGGGTCCCCAGCTTTTTTCCCTATAGACTGAACGGTCTGATAAAGTGTTTGATAGTGCACTCCCAAGGGTAGAACCTTTTGTCTGTTTTCCCAGAGCCATTCAATATATTGGTTCTTCGGTAAAGGAATACGCCTCTCTTTCCGTCCCTTCCCTCTGACTCTTATCCAAATAACTCCTTCGCTATCTTTCTCCAGACTGAATTGGTTGACTGACAGAGCCTCACTTGCTCTTAGCCCTGCCAGTCCCATCAGTATAATGGCTGCCAGCTTCCAAGGGAAGCCTTCTTTTGCTCTTTCCTCTGCAATCCTTAGCATTTTCCAGAATACTTCTTCGGAGACAGGTTTAGGGAGCTCCCTTCTGGTTTTCGGCTTTATAAAGTCCGGGACTTCTGGAAGTTCTATCTCGGAAAAGTCCCTGAGAAACTTTCTCAAGGACTGATAGGCTGCTATCGTCTGTTCCCTAACAGAGCTTGAGATGATATTTCCTATTGCGTGGGCAATTTCAGGCTTTGAAAGGGGGAGCTCCCTGTCTCCGATAGTGGAGAGGAGTTCCTTTAAACGGCGACGGTAAGCTTGAAATGTTCTGTGGGAGAGCTTGTGCAGGGCATAAGTTTCCCACTGTTCCAAAGCCTCTTTGACAGTCATTTCTTCACTGTTTCCTTCCTAAAAGAATTTTAATTTTTCCTTTGCCTCTTCTTTGTTAGAGGCGGTGAAAACTGCTGTTACTTGAGAATCCCACGCTTTTGCTTTGTTTCTTTCCCTCATAGCTTCTTCATAAGAGGAGTAGGGGCCACATGGAACCCATTCTCCTGGAGGAGGGGGATGGGTTTGTCTAAATCCGAACCAATATTTTCTTTCCATTTTTAACCTCTCTTTTACATAGATAAGTTATCTTATCTATGTGGTTTATGACCAGTTTAGGTTTGTAGTCAAGTATCAGAATTTTTGTGTAAATTTTTGTGTATTTGTAATTTTTACATTAAAATGCTAAAAGTGGTTAATTGTAAATCAATGAATTATTGACATTTCAAAAATGGAGCTTTATTAGAGATTTACTCCTCTACTAACGCATCCAATGTCATTGCAGTCCTCCAAGGTTTATAGTTTACTGTTCTTAATGAATTTATGCAGAGTTTAAAGGAACCCCACCGGCTACTAAGCCGGTGGGGGATAAGGAGAGGGGAATCTAAAGGTTTTACGCTGGCAGAGGTTGGGAAGACCACCAACCTGAATATAAAAATTTTACTGTCTGACTGAGGTGGATCCCAAAAACCGCACCACACCCTTAGTTAAAATTTTTAAACAGGAGTCCGATGAGAAAGAGAAAAAAACTACTCGCCAGAATTCAAAGCCAAGGTAGCTATTAAAGCCATCAATGGAGAAAAGACCATCTCCCAGATAGCATCAGAATTCGGCGTTCATCCAATCCTTGTAACCAAGTGGAAAAATTGATTACCGAACACCTGATGAGGTTTATTACGGGAGAAAGGTATTAACTATGAATGATAGAATAGTGGTGCAAAATTAGGGATCCACCTCAGACCTTCTTCGTCAAGGATGGTGTTATGAATAGGTTAGAACTTCTTTTAAGACTCGCCAAAGAGTTGAGAAAAATAGAGGGAGTCAAAGAGGTAGAAGGATAATATCTCGAATATATTTTATTTATGTTTCTGCTGGTTCCTAACAGTAATAAAACAACTTAGAGAGGATAAAAGATGGTTAGAGGTGAAGAGCTAAAGGCTCTTGCAAGAAAGAAGTTTCACTACTTTAAAATCCTTGAGAAAAAGCACCAAGAACTTGATGATATTATAGATAAGATGGAGAAAAAACACGTTCTAACACCTCAAGAAGAAATTGAACTTGAGAAGTTAAAAAGAGAAAGGTTAAGGCTTCGTGACGAAATGATGCTTCTTATGAAAAAAGCCCAGGAGGATCAATAAGAGATAGAATTTTTTAAAGCTCTGAATTTCCAGGTAAATAGCTTGGCTTCTTACAATAGGATTTGTATTGGTTTTCCACAGTTAAGTGGAAAACTATGTCAATTGCTGGTAGGCATTTTCCTCTGCTGAAGGAGGATATTATCATCAGTCATCAGGGAGTATTATACATTCGTTTTGTAAAGATTTTCATCTGAGTTCTTTAAAAATCTTATTTATTAGGTTCACGACTGCTTCAACAGTAAAACGCAAAAGAACCATATATCTGTTTTCGCTACACTTAACTGTACTTAGAACGAGTTTGTTGTCCGTTCCTATCTTTAACTCTGCCGGTTCAAACTTTTTACTTTATCTTGCTATTTTGTGCTTTGTCCCTATAGAAAATCAAATTAAGGAACTTCCTAATTTCATTCACTGAAATAGCCAATCCATTTCCATTAGGTGATCTACTTAGGTTAATACCGACTATTTGACCACTTTCATTAACAACAATGGAACCATCGTAGCCTGAGTTCAGATACAGGTTATGTTCAAACACTTCAAGGCCTTTTTCTTTTCTTATGTTGAGGATTTTCCCACGTTCAACAACGAATCCAAAAGTGGTTATAATGCCAGTTAATACATTCATATTCTTTTTTGGCGATGCAAGTTCATTAGTATAATCAAACGAACCTGCATTTCTGACTCTAATTTTAATTACGGCAAGGTTGTGCTCAGGGTCAGTAATTGTTTGTAGAACCTCAAGAGGTCTCATTTTAGAGTTGTAAACAACAATATCATCAAACGGTAAAATGTGATTAACTGTTAGAACATAACACGTATCCATTTCACATTTAACAATAAAACCATGTCCGTAACTAACTAAATACTTTAGACCGTCTTCTGTATAGTCACATTTCCTGCAATTAATTGTTACAGTATTAGAGACGAGGAAACTTTTAAGCCTGAGATCCAAAGGTTCTGCATTGCAAAAGTTAAGAAAAATTATCAAGAAAATTACAGAGAAAACGAGCATGACAACCTCCGACTGAACTGTAATACACACTTTCTAAAGGAGTGTCCATAGAACTGTGTAAATTCTATCATGCCTCTAACCTCTCCTCGAAAATTATTGACAGCTGCCCGTAAATAATACCCCAATCCTTGATAACACTTCTGTTCCATTTTTTCGCAAGTTCCAAAGCAGCTAAATAGAGGTTCTTAAGAACTGACATATCACTCGGAAATACCCTCTTTCCATCTGTTACCTTCCTGAACTTACTATTAATACTCTCTATGATGTTCGTCGTGTACATAAGTTTCCTGAGTTCAAGCGGATACTTAAAGTAAGCCATAAGCTCTTCCCAATTAGCTCTCCAACTCCTTACTACGTGTGGGTATTTACTTCCCCATTTCTCTTCAAACTCGTTCATCCTAAGTTCTGCTTCCTCAAGTGTAGCTGCTCCATAAACCCTCTTGAGATCCGATGATAATTCTTTTTTGTCTTTCCACGATACATATCTTAATGAGTTCCTTATCTGGTGAACTACACATTTTTGTATTTCTGCTTGAGGATATACTCCTTTTATGGCTTTCCCTATTCCTGACAGATTATCCACGCTAAATATCAGAACGTCTTTGACTCCTCTACTTTTTAGGTCATTTAGTACCTTGAACCAGAAGCTGGCACTTTCGCTCTCATTTATCCAAAAACCAAGGAGTTCCTTTCGTCCCTCTTTATTTACCCCTATGACCACGTAAACTGCTTTATCTACTACCTTGCCATCTTGTCGTACTTTGTAAAAGATGCAGTCTATATAAAGGATAACGTAAATTCTTTCAAGTGGTCTTGACTGCCATTCTTCTATTCTCGGAGTTAGTCTGTCGGTAATCTTTGAAATCAAAGAAGGACTTATGTCCATTCCATACATGTCGGAGAGTAATTCCTGAATGTCTCTTACTGTCATTCCCTTTGAATATAGGGCTATTATCTTGTTCTCCAGGTCTTCAAGGACTGTCTGGCGTTTTTTGACTATTTTGGGTTCAAAATCTCCCTTTCTATCTCTTGGAGTTTCAATCTCTACTTCTCCAGCTGCGGTTTTAACAGTCTTGGAGATATAGCCGTTTCTGGAGTTGTTAGAATTAGTACGCTCATACTTTGAATAGCCAAGGAACTCTTCAAGCTCTGCTTCTAAGGCTTCTTTTAATGTTTGTTGGATGAGCTTCCTAAGATCATCCTTAATGAGTTCTGGATCATATTTCTTTTTCATGTGTCCACCCTCCTTTAGGTTTAATTTTTACACACTTGGGTGGACACTCCCCTTTCTAACAACAAGGTTGTCTATTGCTATTGCTCTTCTATCAAAGCGTTGGGCTTAATTTCTTTGGTTATTTTCGCCATATTAAAAATTACCAATTTAATCCTCTCGAGTGATTTTTTGTGAATCAGCCTAAGCGTTTTTATTTCCATCTCTATTTCTCTCTTCCGTGTTTCGATCTCTTTCTCTATCTTCACCTTTCTTTCAAAAATTTCTTCTATCCTTCTGCGGGCTTTATTCACCAGTTCTTGAAGATCAGAACCGATTTTTAAAAGCTTTCTTTCAAGTTCTTCACGTTCCTCTAAAAGTTCCTGGTATGCATTAGCAACTTTCATTGGAAAGGCTTCAACCTCATCTGGGTCGTATCCAAATCCGAATAGCTTTTTAGTAAATTCTTTTGAACTTATCTTTTGTGGTTTTAATCTCTTCTTACCCTTCCTCAAATTTTTCAATAGCTCCCTCGGTAAGGCTAACAAGAGTTTCCAATATTCCAATCATTTATATTGGATAATAAATATAACCTTTGAGAACTGGAAGATCATTGGTGAAGGTGCCATTGAGGCTTTTGAAAGGAAGAGAAAATAAGCTTCATCGAATAGACAGTGGAAAGTTAGGGTTAAAAGAACTCCTTGCCATTGGCGTCGGAGGTATGATAGGGGGAGGTATATTTTCTGTTCTGGGTGTCTCTGTAAGTTTTGCTGGAAATGGAGCCCCGTTATCCTTCCTGATAGATATGTTTATTGCTCTTACAGCAGGTTATCACTATGTAAAACTTTCTCTCACTTTTAAAGACGATGGTGCAAGTTATACATATCTCAGAAAAGCTTTTCCTAATAAGCCATGGATAGCAGGAATCGAGGGTTGGATAGTAATTCTCGGTTATATTGGAACTCTGGCCCTTTATGCCTTTACCTTCGGTGCTTATGGTGCGGACCTTTTAGGGGTTTCCCACTCAACTCTTGTGAGAACTATCCTTTCTATAGCTGTTTTGTTTTTCTTTTTCTACATAAATCTGAAAGGGGTGAAATCATCCGGTATTACTGAAGACTTTATAGTTTATGGAAAGATACTAATCCTTCTTCTTTTTGCCATAATAGGGCTTTCCCGAGTTAGAGCTGAGAATTTCTCTCCTTTTCTCGAAAAAGGAGGGACTTCAGTTTTCTTAGGAGCAGCAATAATCTTTGTTGCTTATGAGGGTTTTCAGCTCATTACTAATGCTGTGCTTGAGACGGAAAATCCAGATAAAAACATTCCAAGGGGAATCTATGGTTCGATCCTAATAACAGGCACGATCTACTTTCTTCTTTCTATTGTTGCCGTTGGAACTCTAACGTATGAAGAGATAGTTTCTGCCCAAGAATATGCCCTTGGAATCGTTGCAGAACCAGTATTAGGAAATTGGGGAAAAGTACTGATAGGTATTGGTGCCCTGATGGCTACAAGTTCTGCAATAAACTCCACTCTTTTCGGTGCTTCTCGTATGATGGCGGAAATGGCAGAAGAAAGAATGATGCCATACATTTTCTCAAAAAGAAATAAGGAGTTTGTTCCTGTAGTGTCACTTATTGTTCTAACATTTCTTGCTCTTATTTTTACATCTTTCGGAACACTTAGTATTATTGCGGAGTTTTCAAGTCTTACCTTTCTTCTTGTTTCTATAGGAGTTTCGATAGCTAATCTAAAGCTAAAAGATAGAACGAAACCCAATTTGAAAACTGCTTTTCTGGGACTAATTCTTATGAGCATAACAACGATAGCAATAATCGTTTATCTTATCTTAAACAATCCTTTGGAAATTGTGATAATACTTGTAACATACGTCTTAACTGCTTTGGCAGTTATCCTTTATGTGAGATTTCCAACAACTACATTGTGATAGTTGTTGTAATATCAAGTAGAAAAAGTGTTTCGAAATATAAAAAACACTCGGAGAGCGAGCCTGTCTTAAAGTGATTTAGTATTTATAAATCAATATTCGTATATTGTCGCAGTTTTTAATCCTATAATAGTCTCTGATTTGCCTGTTCTTCACAAGCCCGGTTCTATCGATTTCCATTCTACATAATAACTTTGAAATTTCAGCTGTTTGCCAACCATTTCCTATTCCTACATAGCTCATTAAAGGAGAAAAATTAGATTTCTATATTAGCTTTTCGCCAGTTCACTGTCCACTTCAACATTTCAAATACGCATTCCTACGCTACGTAGTTTAATTGGTGCAATAAAGCCTTAACTTGAATTGTTCCAAAACCGACTTCCTATCCTACATAGTTCTAATGTTTCCCAGAATGTTAGAAGGAAAGTATCCCCTTTCCTATACTACATAGTTCTGGCTAAGGCTAAATAAGAGAAATTGCTACCTGTTCCATGACGGTTCCTATTCTACATAGTTTTTTTTCGTCTAATGATTAGGCTGATTCTGTCCAAAAGTTCCTAATTCTATATAGCTTCTGGATAATGGAGCAAGATAAACACAGAAGTGAACTCTCTGTTCCTATTCTAAGTAGTTTTTTAGACAAATCTTCACTCTGTCAGGAGTATTCTCTATCCTACATAGTTTATTATGAATCAACACTGGTAGAAACTACAAAGGGAATTTTACTCTACATAGCAGTTTTCCCTAATCAAACTCAGTATCCCTTTTTTTTCCATTCTACCGTAGTTTGCTGATAGAAATAAATGTGTTTGCTGAACACAGGAAAGAGTCCACAGCTTTCCATTCTATATGGTAGTTTTCTGTCTATTAAGTTTGTGTTACCTCTGCTCTTTTCTATGAAGCCTCTACGCTATATAGTTCAGCGTTGTTTATGTTTACCATTAGCTTTCCACTCTATGTAGTCTTTATTGAGAAATCCACTTTAGGCAAGAAACTTTTCTCCCATTTCTATCCTATGCCAGTTTTAAGTTTCAATACCAAAATAGATTTCTTATGCCCCTTTATTTTCTACGTGATTTATTTACGGCTTTGACGAGTTTTTCAGCCTTTAAAGTTTCTATTTTAAGTAAGTGCTTAATAGCATTTAGGAACGCCAGAAAAATTTTTATTCCATTGTAACCTTCTGAGGGCCTTCAAAACCACTCTACATAGTTTGCTCAAGTTATGGTTAACTTACTTCTATTGCAGATTATAGGACCTTTTCTATTCTACATAGTTCATTTGTAATAGTCACGAATTCTATTTTCTCTATCTTCCTACTCTGAATAGTTCTTTTGCAAAAGCAAATATAGAGTGCTTCGGCTGGGCAGAAGCTTTCCTATTTTACATGATTCATTTGCAACCCTGATATCAGCTCATCCTGAAAAACCGGACAATATTCAACTGTCAAAGACCGTAATGTCTTTATCTCAGCAACTTTCTTACGCCAGCATCAGTAATACCAAACATCGATGCAACACCCACTAACGGTTTTGGTAATTTTAAAGATATAGCAAGAGAAAGGGAATCCCTACTGCCTTCTTCTCTAAATTTACCTCTTAATCTTTTAACAGACGGTATGATTCCCTTTTCTCTATCCTTCCTGAAATATTTTCTAAGGCATTCTTCTAAAACCTCTTTCTCTTTTCCAGATATAACTTTAGCAATCCAGCAATCGTAGGTTAGAGGGTACTTTTCTTTTATTCCTTCCGACGGTGGAATCTCTATTTCTGTTTCTTCTTCCAACTGCCAATCTGGAAACTTGGAAAGATCAACAAAACTCTTGTAGGCTGGAATCTCAGTAAAGAGATCATCAAAGGATAAGACTCTCCTATCGGCAATAATCACCCTTTTTTCTTCCCCATCTTTTCTTACAACCCGCCCTAATCCTTGAATCATTAGGTTTTTCGTGTCTTCTTTTACTATTGGAAAGTAATTCCTCTGCCAGTATTCTCGCTCAACTTTCACTTCTGGTTCTTCAGGTGTGGGATAAGGAACTTTAAATACGAAAAAGTCAGAGTCAACCTTCAAATTCAATCCTTCCCAGAGAGAACGGTTGCCGATTAAGATATCATAATCTCCATTTTCAAATAGATCTAAAAGCTCAGATATTCCATTCTCCCTGTTTTGTGCCAAGACTATATAGCCTTTCCTTTCAAGTTCTTCCTTCACTGCTTCTATGTCCCTAAAGGCTGATGCAAGAATAACGGCTTTCTTATCTCTTTTAAATCTCTCAAAGAGAGAAATGAAGTACTCTATAAATTCCTCTCTGCTTTCATAGGAATACTCTTTACTTCCAATAATTACATCTAAGGTTGACTTAAACCTGTAGGAGTGTTCAATTCTCTTTACTTCTTTAAATGGCTTTAAAAGTCCCTTTAGAGAAGATGGAAGAGTTGCTGACATGAAAATCACTTCTTTTGGAGAAATATTTTTTAAAATTCCATTCCACAAGCTCCACATTGCATTTGAAAACAATGTTTGATGAATTCCAAATACGGTGTTTCCATCAACTGAAGAAATTGTAGCGTAACTGCCATCGTTCAAAATACCAGCATAAAACAAAGGATCTTTTATCCTTCTCAATAGTTCTACGATTCTGCTTATTTCATCAAGAGCATTAGTTACAACAAGAGTTTTCTTTTTAAAAGCATTTTGTCTTATAGAAAGTAGTCCTTGAATTACTGCCTCAATATGCCTGTTTACTTGTTCCATAGATGGAGATAATAGTTTCAGCTTTCCACCTTTGTAAAGCCAGCAAACTTCTTTGCATGTAACTTCTGCTATTTTTTCTCCAGCTGTTTTTATCCTTTTTAGTGCTTCTTTGACCACTGTCTTCTTTGCTTCCTTTAAATTCAAAATTTCAGAAAGAAGAGAAAGGATTTCGCTAATTGACACGGAACTGAATCCCAGAACTGGAGTCCTGAGGGAGCGAATGAAAGTCTGGACTTCATCTATTACGAGAACTTTTCCACTTTCAAAGAGAGGAATGAAAGAGTTAACTTTTAACAGTGCATGGGTGCAAATTGTAAGCTGAGCAGTTCTTGAAATCTCCATAAGATAAGAGAAAGGATCAAAGGGACAGCCTTTTTCACAGCAAAGGTGTGTTTGTCTTAGTTGAGGATGACTATCTGCCCTAAAACTAAAATCTTCACAGAATTTGTAAACGTCTTCAGCAAGTACTTTTTTATTATCCCTTTCCTCCAAGTAACTCTTAACCTTCTTTCCACATAAAAGGTTTCTCCTGCCCTCAACAAATACAGCAGCTATTCCTGAATTTCTTGCCCTTTCAAGTATTTCTCTACCAAGTTTGACTGTTGGAACTGCGAGGATTATCGGCATTTCCTTTGCTTTTTCTATAGCAAATTGAGTTTTACCCCAACCGGTTGGAGCTTTAAGAATTGTTGCATTCATAACACCTCCCTAAAAGTCTAATGTTATGTATTTCCTTAATGCTTATAGCTTATGTTTTTTTTAATTAAAAATTCGGATTATATAAAACATATCATTTAGTTAGAATCATTTATATATAGTATAAACTAATACTTGACAGTTTGGAATAAAAGAATTAATTTACAAAACGAAATGGAAGTTGATATAAAGAAAGTTAGATTATCCAAGTTCAGACATTCTCAACTCTGCTCTCTCTTTTTCTGGTCTCTTTTCCTGGGTCATGTAACAGGGTGGGGGTTTTGAGGAAAAAAGCATATTAGGCTGAGAACGAAGGAGGAATTAAGTTATGAGTAGAACAAAACCCCAAGGTCCTGTTCCGCCAGGAAAAGTGACAATAGAAAGAAAGTTGTTTTTTCTGACATCACCAATTTTACCTGCGAAGGACTACCGCAGAGCTGGATTGGTGGTTATAAAGGGGCTCATACAGAAAGCTTTCCCAGAACTTTATGATAGATGGTATGAGACAGAAGAAAAAGAAAGAAAGCCATTTACTTTCCAGGTTAACTTCAAGGGAAATAGAGCAGGAGATTTCGTTATTCTGGAGAAACCTTTTACTCTTCAGGTTTCAGGGGAAGAAAAATTTCTAAACGCTATTCAGGAAGCTTTCTATTCTCTCAAGAAGACGGAAATTCCATTGAAAATAGGAGATGCCTATACCGTTTTAAGTCCCGTAGGGATGAAAACCATTGAGATTCCTGTTTTAAGCAGAGTTAGATTTTCTGATCTTCTTATTCCTTATGAAGATAAAAGTTTTCTCTCCAGGTATGGTAGATATCCTCTTTTTCAGCAGTTCATTTACTACTTTGAGGATAACGGCTTTAGCATAAAGGATGTTCTGTTTTTCAGAACTAAAACAGTCTATCACAGGTTTAAAGGAGAGCTTTACAGATTTACAGCAATAGAAACAGAGATAGAAATTGAAGCAGATGAGAAAAAACTGGTTAAGCTTTACAGATTTGGAATGGGCTGGCATAGAAGTGCTGGATTCGGTTTTCCTATTCCGGTTCTCCATGGAACAAGACAAATAGGAACCATAATTAAGGAAAACGAAAGCGAAAAATGAGTGCTAAGGAATACATTTGCTTTACGGGAATTTTTCTTCATTTAGTTAATGGAATTCTTGCATTTAGCTTTTCTTTAAAATTTTTCAGAGTAGAGGATAGTCCTGATACGTACGATATATGTGGTTATACTGTATTCTTTCTTCTTTCCTTATTTTTCTTCTTTAGCTGTTTAATATGTGCCTTTCTTTTAAAAGGAAAGGACAAGTATCTTGAGGAATTTCTCGGTAAATATCCAATAATTTCTGTTGTAGTAGGCTTCTTCTTTCTCTTAGTTGTAAGTTACTTTCACTTTTTATTTGGAGGAGAAAAATGAGTAACCCGCAAAAAAGGAGGATTAATGCTTTATATCCTCTATAACTTGATTAGAGAAAAATTTCCAGAAAAAATTGGGAATTTGGAAGTAAAGACCGAGAGAAAAGGCATTTGTCTCTTTTGCGGTAGAGAAAGACCTATTGTTTCAAAAGTAATTATCAAAAAAGTTCTTAACAGACCCAGTAACTCTGGAATTATTAAATCCATAGACAGCATTCCTGATATGTGCGTTGAATGTTTTACTGTTTTTTCAGTTGCTGGAAAAATAGCTCCCTCTAATCTTGCAAAAGAAGTTGGAGCTGAAAACAAGTTCTTTGTGGTTGCAGAAAATGAGTGGAAAGGAATAAATACTCTGGAAGATTTAGAAAGTCTGCCAAGAGGACTTTGGGCGGTATTCTTTGCAAAGGCTGGAAAAGTTCTACCGGTTTCAGAGCTTTACAAATTGGAACTTTCTCCTAATCCTGAAAAGGGGTTTATGTTGAACATTCTGGATGGGGCTAACCTGATAAAGGTTTATTTAACACCTCAGGGTATTAGAGAAGGAAAAAGTAAATGGGAAAAATATTTCAGAAAGGTTTTAAGCGTTAACACTTCAAATAAGACCAAAATGGAGGCAGGAAATGAAACAGTATAGAGTTCTGATCAGGAGGAAGGAAGGATCTCCCATTCTATATACTTCGAGGACGGAAGGAAACTTAACGCTTGTGGAAAAAGAACCTATGAACATAAGGGACAAAATTTTTGAAGTACCTGTTATAAAAGGCTCTCACTTTAGAGGAAGACTGAGAAGATTTATCGGCAAAGCAGTCTTTGAAAAGAAAGCTGAAAAGATCTCAAAACTAAAAGGGAGAGAAAAACAATCAGCTTTCACAACTGCAATACTTCTTTACTTTGGCGGTTCGGCTCTTGCGACTGATATAAACGATGGATATGAAGTGTATCAAGAACTCCTACAAATTGATCCGTTTTATAGGTATTTTGGATATATGATTCCTGACATTCCTAATACTCGTTCCGCTCTTTCCGTTGGTTTTGCACTTCCCGTAATAGAAGGAGTCACGGCTGACAAGTCCTTGATAGAGGACTTTTCTCTTAAAGCCGTTAGCCCTGATGAAGTAAGGATTGAACCTGTAGAAATAGCTGGAACGAAATTCTTTATCACAAAACCTTTTATCGCTATTGAAACAAGTAGAAAGGCAGGCATTCTTTCGGAGGCATACTCTTTAGCAGAAGAGGGATTTAAAGAAGAGCTAAAAGAAACAGAAGAAGTAATTGCTTCTTACGCTGAAAAGAGGGATGGGAAGCAAAAAAGAGATCTCGAGAACCTCTTGAACTATGAAGTTATGGCTCCAGCTTTTGACTTGATTCAGGTAATTACTTTTACTGACGATGATGAAGAAATGCAGAAAGGAATTCTCACAGGATACATAAAACTCTTTAAGCAAGAACCTTTTATTGGTGGCAGAGCAGCTGCTGGCTATGGACTTGTTGAAGAAATAACAATTCTTGATGAAGAGGGGAATAGAATAGAACCGGATGAGAAAGCGCTTGAACATTTCATTGACTCAATAGACCTGTCAAAAGTGGCAGAACTTCTGGCATTGAAAAAGAAGGAAGGAAAAAAATAGAAAACAAGAGAGAAGGGGAAAAGTAATGTGGCTGGAAGTAGTTTTGAGACCTAAAACACCTCTTATCATAGACCCGTTCGCACCTGCGGACGGGATTTTATCTTTTGCCTATGCAGTTTCTACGGGATTCAAGTATAAGAATGAAAACGGAAAAGTGAAAATTGGAAAGTTATCTCTCCCGAAGAGCCAATTTCAGTACATTCTGGAACTACCAATAGAGAAAGAAGGAATGCCAGACGGCAGTTGGTTTTACAGGATTTCGGCTCTTTTTCCGAGAGGAGAAATAAGGAAAGTTGAAACCAATATTATTCGTCGTCCAGATTACACTAACCCTTACATTAGGAAAGCAAACAAAAATTTGCAGGTAAATAAAAACACTCAGGCAGATAAAAAAGGGAAATTTAAAACTTTCAAAATACCAATAGAGGCTGTCTATTCGGAAGAATTTGTTTTCTATGCAGATGTTCCAGAAGAAAGACTTGAGGAATTTGAAGAAACTGTTTTCGTTCTTGAGAAAACAGGCATTGGAAAAAAAACAGGATTTGGATTTGGTCAAGTAGAAGTAGAAATAAGAGAAACAGAAGTGGAGATCAGAAAGTTAACTATAGAGAACAGGCTTATTCGTCCCGTTCCAATAGAATACCTTAGAAGAGAACCAGAAATAGAAATTTACAAAAGCATTTTACCACCTTATTACTTGCCTGCTGATGTAAGGGTTCTTGGGTTCGGAAGAGTAGGTCGAAAATGAAGAAATTCGATAGAAAGTGTCCATAGGAATTCTTGAAAAGGGAGTGTCCATAGAAGGTTGTGTCAAGAATTTTGTGTAAGCTGTAAAAAAAATGAATTTCCTTCTCAGGGAACGGGAGTGTCCATAGAACTGTGTAAATTCTATCATGCCTCTAACCTCTCCTCGAAAATTATTGACGGGAGTGTCCATAGAACTGTGTAAATTCTATCATGCCTCTAACCTCTCCTCGAAAATTATTGACAGCTGCCCGTAAATAATACCCCAATCCTTGATAACACTTCTGTTCCATTTTTTCGCAAGTTCCAGAGCAGCTAAATAAAGACTCTTAAGAACTGACATATCACTCGGAAATACCCTCTTTCCATCTGTTACCTTCCTGAACTTACTATTAACACTCTCTATGATGTTCGTCGTGTACATAAGTTTCCTGAGTTCAAGCGGATACTTGAAGTAAGCCATAAGCTCTTCCCAGTTGGTCCTCCAGCTTTTTATTACGTGAGGATACTTGTTTCCCCATTTCTCCTCAAACTCGTCCATCCTAAGTTCTGCTTCCTCAAGTGTAGCTGCTCCATAAACTTTCTTGAGATCTGATGATAATCCTTTTTTGTCTTTCCACGATACATATCTTAATGAGTTCCTTATCTGGTGAACTACACATTTTTGTATCTCTGCTTGAGGATATACTCCTTTTATGGCTTTTTCTATACCTGACAGATTATCCACGCTAAATATCAGAACGTCTTTGACTCCTCTACTTTTTAGGTCATTTAGTACCTTGAACCAGAAACTGGCACTTTCGCTCTCATTTATCCAGAAACCAAGGAGTTCCTTTCGTCCTTCTTTATTTACGCCTATAACTACGTAAACTGCTTTATCTACTACCTTGCCATCTTGTCGTACTTTGCAAAAGATGCAATCTATGTAGAGGATAACGTAAATTCTTTCAAGTGGTCTTGACTGCCATTCTTCTATTCTCGGAGTTAGTCTGTCGGTAATCTTTGAAATCAAAGAAGGGCTTATGTCCATTCCATACATGTCAGAGAGTAATTCCTGAACGTCTCTTACTGTCATTCCCTTTGAATATAGGGCTATTATCTTGTTCTCCAGGTCTTCAAGGACTGTCTGGCGTTTTTTGACTATTTTGGGTTCAAAATCTCCCTTTCTATCTCTTGGAGTTTCAATCTCTACTTCTCCAGCTGCGGTTTTAACAGTCTTGGAGATATAGCCGTTTCTGGAGTTGTTAGAATTAGTACGCTCATACTTTGAATAGCCAAGGAACTCTTCAAGCTCTGCTTCTAAGGCTTCTTTTAATGTTTGTTGGATGAGCTTTTTAAGATCATCCTTAATGAGTTCTGGATCATATTTCCTTTTCATGTGTCCACCCTCCTTTAGGTTTAATTTTTACACACTTGGGTGGACACTCCCTCAGGGAACAGCACTTGAGTACCCAAACTTCCAAAAGATTGAAAGTGAAACTACAGGTGGCTTTCTAATTATATACATCAATCAACTTCTCTACTGCTTCTTCCATCAAAATATCAGCTACCTTCGAATAAACCATCGTTGTAGCAGGACTTGAATGTCCAAGAAGTTTCTGGATAACCTGAACAGGTACTCCTTTAGCCGTTAATTGAGTAGCAAAGAAGTGTCTTAACCGATGAGGATAAACGTTTGGATCTCCACATTTTTTTCCATAGTTTTTAAGAAACTTCCTTATAGAATTCTCGTGTAGATTTAACGGAAATAACCTATCTTTCCTCTCCCACAGCCAATTTCCATATTCTCCAGCTATTGGGACTATCCTGTCTTTCCTACCTTTTCCTTCCCTAATAATAACTTTAACCTTACTTCCCTCTTTAACAATATCCGATGGCAGAAGCTGTAAAGCTTCCTGAATCCTCAGACCTGCTAAACCTAAAAGAATCAGAACTGCTTTTCTGTATGGAAATTCTTTTTCTTCTTCCTCAGCTAATTTCATCATCTTCCAGAAAACTTCTTCAGATATTGGATTAGGAAGTTTCTGCTTTCCCTTTGGACGGGCATAGGAAGGAACTTCAGGAAAAGGAATATCAAGGTCTGAAAGGAATTTCCTGAAATTTGTGAGTGCAGCTGCAGTTTGCTCTCTGACTGATTCAGAAGGCAATCTTCTGATAAACTCCCCCAGGTATTCTTTTCTCAGCTCCTCTGGATAATAGTCTCCATATTCCGAAAAAAAATCTTGAAGCCTTCTTTCGTAGCTTTTTACTGTTTTCATACTGAGGGAAAGAGGAGCGTTGAGTTTCCATTTTTCAAAGAGTTCTTTAAGAGTTATTTTTTCTTTTAGCATGTTTCCCTTAATCCTAAACTAATCTCAGGAGTATTTTTGTTTTCAATGTTTGCATTTTTTCAATAAAGCCTCGTCAAAAGTTTCCAGGGAGTAGCCTTTCTCTGCTTTAAAAGCGCAGAGTAGAGCATCAACAAAACTCAAGTTCGTCTCCTTGTAGATAGATATGGCTCTCTTTATAATTTCTCCATCCTGAATCTTGCAGTTTCTTAACTGTATGAAAAATTCCAGGACTGATGCAATTTCATCTCTCGGAACTTTGTAAACCTTCTGAAGTACAAATACAACTTCTGCAATGACGGATTGAGGAATAAAAATCATAGTTTTTCCATTCATAGTTTCAGTGATTATTTTCTCAGCCTTTGCGTATAGCTCTTCAACATCTCTTAATAGGTATCTTAATATTACATTAGTGTCAACTACTCTCACCTTTTGTGAACCCTTCTTCAATGGCCTTTTCCTCTAATTCTTTGATTTCATCATGAGACTTATTTTTAAAGGCATACTTACTGAGAGTTCCGCCTATGCCATAAACTGGTTTTAGTATTACAGCATTTTCTCTAAATTCAATAGAAACAAGATTCGTTTTGAGGCGTTTTCTGATGTGAGCCGGTATGGTAATTTGTCCTTTTGAAGTAATCTTTGCTATGCTCATCTTACCACCTGAAATAAGGTTACTACTAATTTGCATCTTACAAATGGAGTTTTCAAGTTTTTATCTTTCAGCATGTCTGCCATCATCCTGCTTGTTTTCCCAGTTCTTCACTTTTAATGCTCGTAATAGTTCTTCAGGAGAAAACACAGGAATTTCTGAAGCAGAAAAGTCTTTATGATTTCTTGTAACAACACAACTACATCCAGAATGTAGAGCTGATGCATACACAACAGCATCTTCAAAATCTCTAAATTCCAAAGTTCTGGCGGTCTCTATAACAACTCTGTTTACAGATGCAACTTCGAGAAGGTTAAGAAGCAGATCTATACATTCATCAGCTTTCTTTCGGTCAAGAGCTTTATTTACAAGGTAGTAAATAGTGGTTATTGTAGTTGCACATACAAGTCCGATAATTTCTCCTTTTTCAACTTTGGAAAGTAGCTTTGATGCTGATTCGGAAAACGGTCGGCGTTCAAGAAGAACATCCAGAATGACGTTTGTATCAAACAAGACTCTCATAGATATTTCTCTTCGAGAAAGTTTTTGTAATCAGCTTCATCAACATTTGAGCCTTTTAACAAACCTTTAAGTTTTCTTACAGTAGGAGTAACTTCTTCTTTTTCTTCTGAAAGAATTCTAAAAAACTTCTCAACCATTTGAGAAACCGATTCTCCCCTTCTTGCAGAGTATTCTTTAGCCCTTTCTATAACATTCTTATCTAATCTGAGAGTCAGCTTCGTTTTCAAAGTTCCTCCTGCCGTATTGATACTTTGAAATATATACGTCCTTCTTTGTGAAACAAGTTTATGTCTTTTATGATTCGAAGATTTTCTGAAAATTCTCTTTATCCCTCAGACTTTTTAGTTAGCAAAGGTGTAGATAATATCCATTATCTACACCCTTATTTTATAGTGGAATGAGGGGTCTGTCAAGTTTATTTTCTCTGTAAATATTTTGTAGTTACGATAAAACTGAATAAATTATTTATTGGAAATAAAGGAATAATGTTAAATGTATCTTTGTAGTTGAAGAATAAAAACAAGAAATATAAAATTAGACTAACAGTCAAATTTTAAATTCGGGAGGTTCTAATGGAGTGTCTGATTCCTTTATCAGTGCTTGCTAAACTACAGAGATACGGTATCAAGCCTCATAAACCTTACAACGATGCAAAGAAGCTTTTACCTGAGAAATACGAGCTGTCTATTGTGGAGGATCAGGAGGTAGGTAAGGCAATCAGGATAGAAGAAGATGACGAATTGCTCAGATTCTTTTCTTACTTCGTAGAGGAACTTCTTGGTAGAGGAGAAGTTGTAGGACAGAGGGTAACCTACGAGGGAGTGCCGTTTGAAAAGTATGAAGCTCTTATAGAAAGAGTAATTGAATTGGAAAAGGATAATTCTGCTAATTGGGAAAAACTTGTAAACTGTGAAAAGCTTACCAAAGTCCTGGAAAAAGATCTTGAAACCTGCAGAAAAGAAAATGAGTCTCTGAAAGCAGAAGTAGAAGAATTACAGTCTAAGTTGAAGTCTTTAGAAGAAGAAAAGCGTAAACAGGAAATCCTTGAGCAGATTAATAAATTAAAAGAAGTAGCAGCCAATTTACCAAAGGGAAGTCCTGAAAGAACTGCCGTTGAGGAAGCTGTTAAGGCACTGGAGAAGCAGATTTGAACACTTGTTTTAGGGCTTTACGAAGAAAGATAGTAGCTAATTACGTTATGGAGTGTATTAGCTACCGACTACTTCTAAATTGAAAGTTTGAGGTAGTAAGTGGTTGGGGGAGACGATTCTTGAAATTTTCTAGGAAATTCAGAAAAGGTTCAGAAAAGAGGATTATCCGGTTAGGCTGGATATAAAAGCGTTAGAAGTGGCTGTTCTTGGAATTAATGTCTTGTTAGAAGCTCCTTGGGAATGGGAGTTAAGAAAAGGGATAAATAGCATTATTCAGGGGGCTTTAAGAAAGAACAATCTTGTGGCTTACCTTGAATGGAAATGGAATAACTGAGAAATTGTCAGGAATGTATCTTAAAAATAATTTCAAACTAAAAACATTTTGAGGGAGTTACCACGATGGAAAGGGTATCTCCAGCTCAAAATGAAAGTTTTCATTTGTGGCAGGTGTTCACAAAAAAAGTAGATGAGAATCAACAGTTTCAAAAGGATGTTCAAAGGGATGTTCAGAAAGAAGAAAGAAATATTCAGGTGGAGTTAGGGAAAAGTGAGGAAATAGTCAAGAAAAAGCGAGAAATGGAAATTGATATTGAGGTTGCTAAACTAAGAATGATAGACATAAAGGTAAAGGCTCATGAACTTGCTCACTCTACTGTAGGTGGTCAGTATGCAGGTGCTCCCCACTATCAGTTTGTTCTGGGACCTGATGGAAAACTTTATGCTGTTGCTGGAGATGTTCCTATAGACGTTTCTCCTGAAGATACTCCTGAAAAAACCATAAGAAAAATGCAACAGGTGATAGCTGCTGCTCTTGCTCCTGCTGATCCATCTCCTCAGGATATTCAGGTTGCTTCTATAGCTGCAAAAATTTTGGCAGAAGCTATTTCTGAGCTGAGTAGAAGCAAGGAAGAAGAACTTAATGGCTCGAAAAAAGAAGGAAGCGATAAAAATGAGGGTGTTAAAGATAAGGAAAATAACAAGTTACAATGGGAAATAAAAAGATTGTAAGAATTTATCAACCTTCCCAGAAATCATCTATCGCATGCTTGTAGATGCTAATTCCCTTTTTTCTATCATCTGGATCAAACAGACGATAGCAAAAAGGTACATAAGACCTCTTTTTCTCAAATACTCCTGTTATCTCTCTGCCATCTTTTAGTGCAAATGTTAAGACTTTCTTCTTATCATTTCTGAGTTCTTCTTTAAGCAAGGCACTTATTTCTTTAGCCCATTCTCTCCATGCTCCAGCTTCTACTATATCGTAGAGATCTCTCTCTATTATTAGCTGTTTAGAATAAGGAGAGAAAATTGTATGGGCAGAAATGAACAGTTTGAATTTAACCTCATAAATATGTGAGATTCCTGATTTTCCTTTTCTATTCTCTTTTTGAGCTTTCTCCTTTCTGTGGAGAATAAAAAAGTAAGGATACTCCTTAACCAGAGTCCATTTCTGATATCCTTTCTCTCCAAAAGGATAGATATAGATACTTTTTCCCTCAAAATTTTTCTTTGAAATACCTGCTGGCAACTCTGGAAGAATCTCCTTGAAAAACTTGACAGCATTAGTTCCAGTAAACTCAAGTTTGTTCACTTCTCTGAGTTTCACTTTAATCTTGTTCAGCTCCAGAAGTCTATCCTGCATGGAAAAATCAACAACTCTTGCATTGACTACTTTTTTATCAAGATTTAAATGAGCATCAAAAAAGATTTTTTTCTCTTTCAATAACTGGTAGAACTTTTCATCAATATCACTTTTATTCTCTGCCATTTAATACTTCTCCAATAATCAGTTAGTTTCTTTAGACTAAGAAATCCATTCACCCCCTTTCTACTATCTTTTCCACCATCTACTTAACACACTGTAAACCTTACGAGAATAGCTCTTATTAAGCTCAGGAGTGCAGGAATGATAGCACCCTACAGCTTTCCAGTTATATCCATATTTTGCTATACATTTATTCAAAATCCAAGCTCCGATATGAATGTTTAAGCACGGATCCTCCAGTAATTCCTTTTCTCCTATTCCATACTTTTTAAGTTCTTTCAACCAGATGGTATTAATCTGCATAAGCCCTAAATCTTTTGTTCCATTACGATTGTGATTTATCGCCTTTGGATTCATCCCGGACTCTACTTCTGCAATGGCTTTCAAAATTAAAGGAGAAACTCCGTAATAGATTCCTGCATGTAAGAAACAAGCTTCTAAATCCTGAGCATTAACCTGAAGAGTTAGGGCTGTGAAGAAGATACTACAGAGAAAGCCTCCTCTCCAGAGCTTTCGCATACTCTCTCGGAGGGTAGATAATCTCCCTTCTCTGTTCACTCCCCGGCCTCACTGCAGCATTGGAAATTGCATTTCCGAGTTCATTAAAGATTACTACATATCCTCTTAGATAACTTCTAAATCTTAAGGATTCCATAGCCAAATTCAAGAAGCAAGGAGTTGAGGTAAACCGTAAAATAGTCAAGCCCTACATACAATACGAAAAACTTATTCCAATACCTATTTAGAATTATCCATATATCCCCTTTTATAAAGGGGATGACAAGGAATTTTTAGACGTGTGATTCGTAAATTTCCCTAACCTTCTTTGCGAAAAGAGAACTCTATTTCGGTTTTGGTATTGGTCTTTATATTCAGGAAGCTTCTACAGTTAATTACGAGAAAGACCTCTGAAGGAAAGTAAATCAATAGATTGTAGTGATATGATAAAGAAAGATTTCATTCACCCATTGGTTCACTTTAATCCTGTGGAGATTTTTGCAAGTAAAAGAGAAAAGGTGTAACATTTTATTTGTTCATGAAAGGGGAACATATCGCTATGGAATTCCAGTCTTATTTCAGTCCTTTTGAGTTGGTTTCACGTGAATACCATTCCGATGAGAGAATAAAAGGAGTTAAAAGACAGATATCGAACTGCCTATCTGGATGTCATCTTTGGGAATTTCTGCTTCTTACAGAAATTGATGACGATAGAACTGTATATTGCTCATTATAAAGACCTTGAAGTAATTCGGGGAGGAGGGCAATGAAACTTATACCAAACCGAAGCACCCTTTCGGAGGACGTGTATTTGGCTGTTAGGAGTGTTCTATTCGGATTGAGCAGTAGGCAGATACTCAGCCTTCTTTTTGCTGGAGAACTTTCCATTAGCGATACCTATAACTTCTGTACTCTTAAGCTCCTCGATTTCGACCAGGAAAACGGAAATGTCACTATAGAGCTTTCTGGTTGGATAGAAGGTAGGGAAGTAAAACCTACTGCTCTGAAGTGTGAAGTAGTTTAAGGTTTATACCTATATTAAAGTGCTAACAGATGAATGAACTGCTCAGAGCAGAAAAATCAGATATTCAACGCTTACAAACTTGGAAATGTTGAGATAATACGAAACCATCAGTGGTAAAAGAAGCCAGAGTAACAGGGAACCTGAAGAGCTCTTGGGAAAGCTCCGGGAAGGAAATGGCCTTGTAATTTCAGAGCTTTCCCGTATTGGACATTCCTTGCTGTAGATAGTGGAGTATTCATTCCATCGTGTAAATGAATAAAACTCCACGTATGAAAAATAAGTGGATCCTTATTTTTCCCTAAGTTTCTTTAGAACCTGCTTTGTTATTTCTTTAAATGTTTCAAGAACACCTACACCTTTGATAGCTACAGCTTCAAACTCGGGACAGTTCCATCGGTTAAGTTCTTTCCTGAGAACTTCTACAGGTAGGGCACTCGGAAGATCCCTTTTGTTGTACTGAAATACAACAGGAATCTCCTCTATGCTTATTTTGTAGTCTTTCAGGTTTTCTATCATATCATCTAAGGTGTCAAGATTTGCATCGTGTCTTTCTTCCTGAGAATCTGCAACAAAAACAATTCCATCTACTCCTTTAAGTATGAGTTTCCTGCTTGCTTGATAAATGATCTGCCCGGGTGTGGTATATAGATGGAATCTGACCTTAAATCCATTTACGTTTGATATTTCTATTGGTGCAAAGTCAAAAAAGAGCGTTCTTTCCGTTTCTGTAGCAAGAGTTACCAATTCCCCTCTATTTTCCGGCTTAACGTGGTCATAGATCCACTTAACGTTGACTGTTTTTCCACTTAGTCCTGGTCCGTAATATACTACCTTACAGTTAATTTCCTTAGTTGCAAAGTTTATGAATGACATGACCTCTCCTATTCAAATAGAGAATCTAAGTCGACTTCTTCTACATTGATATTTTTGGGAAGAGTTGTTTCGTTTCTTGTTCTTTCTTCAATCCTCTTTATCAGCTTTTTTATTTCAGGATAAAACTTTCTAATCTTTACTCTTATTATGCCGAGATTTGAATGTTCCTTGTTGAAAATCGACACCAGTATATATTTTCCATCTAAAAGAATCATGTAAATGCCTTCTTCTTCCGTTTCCGTGAACATGTGATTTAGATCCTTGTCTCCTAACAGTTTTGAGAGTGCCTCAGAAGCTGCAACATTTCCTGCTGTTAGTGATGCAAAGGTAATGTCATCTGAAGAGAATGCTGGAGATTCACTTCGACTGATTAATTGACCGGATTTATCGATGAGTATGACTATTTTAGATTTGCTTTCTTTTGCAAGTTCAGTAAATAACCGTCGTAGTTCCTTATCTTCTTCAGGTGTGATATTCAGCATTCTTCTTCCCCCACTGTTTCATGAAACTATTAAATTAGCTTCTGAATTGTAATCTATTTTTAGTTAAAGTTGGGGGTTTTCCAGTTTTAAAATTTTTACCTCCTGAAAAAGCCTCTATTGTGGCTTTCTGTTCATCTGCTGGTTTCATTCCTTCTCATCTCCTTAAATGCTCTGAAAAGAGCTCTCTCTTCTGCTTCTTTGAATCTTCTCGTGGCATTTTTGATTACTTCATTGATTCCTTTTCTCATTACCTCTTCCTGTGGGACGAAGATACCACTGTACCACTCGTCTAAATCATTTTTTCGTGTAAAGGGAAAGGTGGAAATATCTCCGAGTTCCTCTTCAAACAACTCCATAAAATCAGCCCCAGTTTCTTCTTCAACATTGATTGGAATTACCGTCATATAACATATGATGAAAACATTCTCGCTCTTTTCGTCCAGAATTAACTGTCTCTTTTCACCATTAACCCAACCTTCCCACAGAGTTTCTTTCCATTTTCCTATCTCTATACATTTGAAACCTTCCTGGAGTAAGATTCTCTTTATAGGAGAACTGGTAAGTACCTCGTTTTCTGTTTTCAGCCTGATATTTCTGTGAATGGCGTAAAAACGGACTCCTAAAAGATGAAAAATTTTCAGTCCTTCAAAAATTTCATCAAATCTAAACCCCGAAGATAAGTACCTTTCTACTAATTCTGAGTCAAAGGCCTCAGCTAATTTCCTTTGAATGTCATCTTCAAACAGAGCGTCTGATGATGAAACTATCGGCCTTTTGAAAATTACTCCACATTTACACTTGCCAAGGGCAGCATCAAATATGTTTATTTTGGTGCCACAGAAAGGACATTTAACGAAACTTGTCTCCATAGACTTTATTATTCTTCTTACTTTCCTTTCAACTTCCTGAATACTCCTTCCATTAATAAAGCAAACTCCGAGAGGATACAGTCCGAGTTTAACAACAAGCCTTCCTGAGAAATTTGCATCGAAAAGTTCAAAATCCACATAAGGATAATTCCTTTCAAGGCGTTTCACCATATTTACTGCCAGATTCCATGCACTTATCTTTCTATTTCCTCGTTCTCTTTTTCCCTTATTACGCTTTCTTTTGCCCATTAAAGCTCCGTTTACATACTTAACAAATACTAAAGCCTCCTTAAGAATTCTCAACCTTACACTGAAAGATACTTAATATCGGGCAACTCCTGAGCTGGATTTTTGTCTTCTTTATATTTTTTGTTAACTCTTCAGAAGTCTTTTCCAGTTTCTCATCTACCTTTATGGTGAAAGTTTTCATAACTTTGCTCTTAAGGTATCGCATTCACTATAACTTAAAGTATTCTTTTCCTTAGAATAGTCAATTAATACTGGAACGGAGATGAATTTTAGTTTACGAAGGTGAACGGCACTAAAATAGAAGAAAGCTCAGAAAAATTAATAATGTCTTTGAAGCAGGCAAACCCTGTTAATTTGTTTCTCCGTTCAAAAGTTCTTTTAAAAAAGAGTTTCAGGAGGACATTGAAAAGGTTATGAATTGCGTTGAGATATAGAAGTGTACACTTGAAGTTAAGGTTCACAAAGAGATAAAATTAGTAAAGGATGAAATAATAAATGGTTGTAAACTTAATAGAGGAGGGAGTAGTATGACAAAAGCTGAACTCATTTCAGCAATTGCGGAAACAGCAGGTATTAGAAAGAAAGACGCTGAGGCTTTTCTGAACGCATTTACTGAAGTTGTTACAGAAGCTCTCAAGAAGAAAGAAAAGATAGAAATCAGGAACTTTGGAACTTTCTTTATGAAAGAGAAAGCCAAGAGAGTTGCAAGGAACCCAAGAACAGGAAAGAAAGTTAAGGTTCCTGCCAAAATTTCTCCGGCTTTTAAGCCTGGTAAAAAATTGAAGGATATTGAGAAGATTATAGAGTAGTTCTCCCCTTTACCCCATTCTTTAATCTCCAGGAAGAACCCGCCTTTGGGCGGGACTTTTTTTGTTGAATCATATTCAAAACAAGAGGTTTTGATGAGGAGAGCAATAACAGTTGAAAAAGGAATATGCATGAGAAGCCTTAAGGAGTTATGGCATGGTAAATTTCCACTATGATGAAACTTGTGATGTAGTATTTTTTTCCTGGGGAAATGAGAATGATACTTACGATGGAAGTGAAGATTTCTGGGATATAAAGATAATCCTTGACTTTTCAACTGATAACAAAGTTATCGGAATAGAAATTTTTAACTGGAGCAAATTGAAGAAATATTTCTCTTCAGAAGAAAGGAAATTAGTTGTAATCTTTGATAATGGTAAGGTAGGAAGAGTTGAAAAGTTTGAGAACGGTGTTCTTTTCTTGCAAGACGATAATCGTCCCCTAAGATTGGAGCTTTTTAAGCCAGACAATGAACTATTGAAGAAGTTAAATGTAGATAGAGTAGTCAGCAGAGAACTGGAGTAACAAAAATGAATCCAAGCTATAGAGGGAGAAAAAATGGAAAAATTTGAGGTTTTCTTGTTTCTCTTAGGAATCGTATCCATTGCGATAATCGTGTTAGCTTTCTTTGTTCCACTCTTTCTTCTCGGCATCTATAGGAACGTAAAAGAAACCAGGAAACTCATTGAAGAACTCTTAAAAGAGGTTAGAAGAGTGAGTGGTTCAGATGAAGCTAAGGGAAATGAAATTTCTATCTTGGATGAAGATCATAATTCAGCAAAGCTTCACGAGATATTTTTAAGTCTTGATGCAGCTGGATCTACTGTGACAGATGATAGAACAGAAGAGGAAAAGACTTAAAAATGTTGAAATGTTGAAAAATAGGAAAATAAAAAAACTAAAAGGTAAGAAAATAAGAAGCATCTGGCTGCCTGAGAAAATCTCAGTTATCCTACCTGTAGCCTTTCCTGTATTAAAACGCTGCATTATTCTGGATTGGCTGAGAAATTATGTTACTAAATAAACTTTTTATCTGAAATTACTGCATTACTGCTTGGAGAGAATGGAAAGTTTCTTTATGGGTTTAAAGTCTTGGTCTAAATACCTGTTCTGAGCATATATTTAAGCTATATAGTTATCTGGTTATATGGTTTTACTATTACTTTAATGCTTCTTTAAATCTGAAGAAACAATAATTTTGTTTATTGTCTTTGTTTCATATTGTAAAATTGTAAATAAAATTCGATATTGATTTGGAGAAGCGTTTGATGTCTGTAGATTTAAGTAAACCAATAGAGATAGCAGAAGATATTTTCTGGATAGGTTATGTTGTTCCCAATGACCCCTTCCAGTGCCACGTATACCTCATAAGGAATGGAGAGGAGAGCATTTTAATTGATCCGGGAAGCATGATTACTTTTCCTGTCGTTTTAGAAAAGCTGTTTCAGGTTACACCTCTTAGAAACATAAAATACATAATAGTGCATCACCAAGACCCTGATATTGTAGGCTGCTATTCAACCTTAGAATCAATATTCCCGAAAGGTGAAAGATTCATCGTTACCCATTGGAGAACAGAAACTCTTTTAAAGCATTATCAGTGGAAAACTCCTTTTTATTTGATAAATGAACATGACTGGAAGCTAAAAGCTGGAGATAGAGAATTTGAGTTTGTTTTTACTCCTTATGCCCATTTTCCGGGAGCGTTCTGCACGTTTGACAAGAATACGAAAACCCTATTTTCAAGCGACATTTTTGGAGCCATATCGGACAAATTTCTCCTTTTTGCTGAAGATGATGAAGATTATTACAGAGGAGTTGAGCTTTTCCATAAACATTACATGCCAAGCAGACTGATTCTTAACTATGCACTGGACAGGATAGAAGAGAAAAATCCAGAGTTAATAGCACCTCAGCACGGAAGCATTATCAAGAAGGAAATGATAAAACTGATAATTAATCGATTAAGGCTTCTTGACTGCGGACTTTACATGCTTGACGATAAAGAGAGTAACGTTCTCCTTCTGAATAAGCTTGATGAGATTCTTAAAAGACTGTTCAAGTCTGTTATCTCGTCTTCAGATTTTAACGTGATTGCTGAAAAGCTATACAAGAATATTAAGCGAGAAATACCGGCTGTTGAAAAAATTGTCATTACTGGAAGAGCCAAACCATTACCACAAAAAGAAATGTTGATTTTGGAAGTGGATGAGAGAGGAGTTGAAGAGGAATTCGTATCTGGAAGAGTAAATGTAAAAGGGTTTGCTTATAAAGAAGACTTAGAAACGGAAGAATCAAGAATAGGAAGTATTTACATCTTTGCTGATCGACTATCCAGAAGAGATTTAGAGTTCTTTCGTTTACTCTTCAAGCATATTAAGTATGCACTGGCAGTAAGTTTTGAAAGGGAAATAAGCTATGAAGTACTTGAAAGAGAAAAAGAGGAGCTTGAGGAACAGGTAGTCATAGATCCTTTAACCAAACTGCATAATAGAAACTATCTTTTTGACTACTTGAGAAAGATTGTGAAGAAATCCATCATACACAATTTCCCGGTTTCGCTGGCTGTCATAGATATAGACCACTATAAGAAGGTGAATGACACTTATGGACATTTGGTAGGAGATTGCGTTCTAAGAGAGCTTGCCGGCATATTAAAGAAAACGTTTAGAAGTTCGGATTGCGTAGCCAGGTACGGAGGAGAAGAATTTGTTGTAGTTTTGCCGTTCTCACGATTGAAAGACGCCTGCAGAAAGCTGGAAGAACTCAGGAGGAAAGTGGAAAAACATAGGTTCTGTAAAGAGAGGAAACTTAAGCTAACAATTAGTGCAGGAGTTGCAGAGTATAAGAAAGGAATGTCAATAAAGGACTTCCTGAGAAAGGCAGATGAGAACCTTTATAGAGCGAAGAATACTGGTAGGAATAGGGTGGTTTGTGGATAACTTTTGTGGATAACTATGTCGATATTTGTCAGCGGAAATAGTGTCTGTACAGATAACCATTTCTTTTTGCTGTGCAGTAATAGAAATGATAGTTTCTTTTACAAGTCCTTCTGTTTGAATTTGAAAGTGAGGAAGTTGGAAGTGCTTTCCAGCTTTTGGTAATCAATAAGGAGTTTTGTTCCCCTGAGCTTTGCGAGTTCTGTGTAATCTTCTATCTTCGAAGGTGATTTGTGGTCATTTAGGACTGACTGGTAGTAGAAAATACCTTTATTCTTTGCCGCAATCACGAGAATTTCCAGTAGTTCTTTATTTGTTCTGAAAAATGTGTAGATACCAGCCTCGGCTTTCCTTCTTGCATCTGGAAGTCTTCTTTCATCAGCAAGGTTTAGCTCTACGAGTTCAGGTTCAGAAATGAATCTAATAAGGTTAAAAGTTTTGAAAGCCTTTTTTGTTTCTGGAGAATTTTTATCTGTAACGGCTATTATTAGTTTGGAAAATAACGGCAAAACGCCGTGCTTGTATTGAACTGATACTGAAAAGTTATCATCCGACAATTCAAGCAGTTTCCCTTGAAAGAGTTCCTTGATTCTTTCTATCTCATTCATTTCTATTTTCTCAACAGTCATTTCTCTAACTCTAAATACTGGCCGAATAACTAAGTATAATACATTTAGCGGTGGTGAAAGCCAGAAAGTCGCCCTGGCTGGCTGGGTGATTCCTCCCAAAGTGGGGGATTCATTCTATGGAGGGGGTGGGCGTCCTCCCACCACCGCTCCTTTATTATTTCTTTAACGTTCAGAAAAGAACGGATCCTCTATAGCGTTTATAACGTTTTATTACCCCATCATAAAGGGACAGGAAAAAAGTTTCTCTCCCCTCTCTCGAGGAGAGGATACGGAGTCTATAAGAGTAACTATGAGTCTACAGATTCTCCCTGAAGGGAACAGACTTAAGGTATTGTAAAAAAATCTCCTTCCCCGAAAGAAAAGAAGGAGGTACTATGAGGAAGGGGGGAAGGAGAAAGAAAAGAGAGAGATGGAATGTATTGGAAATTCCTGTCTATTTGTTCTCATCTTTTTGCTATGCCTCCCATAAATCGTCAATTGCGTGTTTGTAAATGCTGATGCTCTCCTTGTATTCTGGATCGTGGGGTGCGAACAATCTGTAAATGAATTTGATGTTCCAGGATTTATTTCGATTGAAGACTCCTGTTATTTCTCTTCCGTCTTTCAGGGCGAAAGTGATGAGCTTTTCTTTTTCTTTTCCCATGATTTCTTTTAAGAGTTTTCCAATCTCCTTTGCTTCTTTTCTCCATTCTCCAGCTACTATCTGGTCATAGAGTTCTTCTGTCTCTTTTATAAATTTTTCCGGGTACGGGTTAAATAGACTGAAAGCAGAAGTAAAGAGCTTGTATTTTATGATAAAGGAGTGGAATGTCTTCCTGGTTCTCCCAAACTTTTTTGTGATTGTTTTGTGGAGAATGAAAAAGTAAGGATAATCTCTTACTAATTTAGCTTTAAGGAATCCTCTTTCTCCAAAAGGATAGATAACTATGTTTTTGCCTTTAAAGAGTTGAAGAGAGCTGCTTTCTGGTAAGTACGGAACTACTTCCTTGAAGAACCTGACCGCATTTTTCCCTGTAATTTCAATCTGATTAATTTCCGGTAGTTTGACTTCTTTTAGACCGTTAAGAACAATTCTTCTATCCGGTATAGAATAGGAAAGAAGCGTAACGTTTTTCCTTTTTTCTCCTAAACCAATTTTGATGTCGAAAGGTATTTTTAGCTTGCGTAGGAGTTTACAGGTAATTTCATCTGGCTGGATTTCTTGATTTAAAGCGTTGATCTGCATTTCCTGATTCATAATCCCCCTCCTTTAATAATTGGATTTTTAAAGAACTTCACAGCTGTAACCTGATGCTCCACTTGCATTACAAAAAATTCCTCTCCCCTCGGAAGAGGGGAGGAGCTGAGGGAATTTGTATTATTGGGGAGGAGGTAAAAGAACGGAAAGCTTGCAGATAAGGAATGGCCATGCTCTTTCATATGCAGAACTTTCCTGATTTTTTTGTGAGTTTCCATGTTCTCTATATTCTGGAAGCGGGAAGAATTTGTCTGGTCAGTTTTCCCTTTGATACCGAGATGATAAGTACCGCTGTGCACAGCATTTGCCTCTCTTTCTTCAATGTTTCTCAGAATTGGTGAATATGAACTTTCTTAGAATTTCAGAAGCAACCTCTTTTCCACCTATTCCAAAGGCAAGGGCAAAAGCAAGTCCAGCTCCGAGGGAGATTGATAGAACAACAATTTCAATAATCTTAGGGGATATTCCTATATATGGAAGGGAAAGGAAAACAGAAGCTGAAATGAATGCTGCTTTTGCAACCTTTCCAAGATTCCGATTTTCTACTCTTCTCTCAATAAGATTTCCAAAGTAAATACCTGCAAAAACAATGGAAGAAGCGACTACTAATTTAAAGGCTATGTGAATAAACTGGTAGGTAACCTCATAGAGAGCTTTCGCTTCAAGATAGTTAAAAGCCTGGGCAAGTCCAAGAAGAACGGCAAAAGAGAGAATTAGATATTTAATTAGTTCTCCAAATTTAAGCTTCTCAGAAGATATTCCTACTTCCCTGGTAAATTCTTCAATGTTGAGTTCACTGACAACTTTTGCTGCTATCTCTGCAGCTATCTTTCCAATGTAGTAAATGCTTCCAAACACAATAACTGCAGCAACTACCTTGGGAATTGCAATTAGAATTGAATTTATCATGTTGATGGCAGGTTCAGTTATCACCTTAATTTGGAGAGCATTTAAAGAAGCAACCGTTACAAAAAGAAGAACTATGAGATAAACAATATTTGCTCCTGTATCTCCCATGTTTTCAATTCCATACTTTCTACCTAAGCCTTCAACCTGAAAGGTTTCAAGAAGTGACCTGGTAAATTCCCTTGCAACTCTTGCGAAGAAGAAACCAACAAGGAATATTACTCCAGCTCCGATAATGTTCGGTATGTAGATAGCTATTTTGTTGAGAAGATCTACGAAAGGTTGGGTCACATATTTCAATCCAAGAGCTTCAAGAACGGCTACAATTGTTACAAGGAGAATAAAGTAATAAACAAGATTCCCTGCACTTTCAGAAAGTTCCTTGTGCTTCTCTAATACTTTAAACTTCCTGCATATACTTGTTACTGCTGCTCTGGATATTTTCGATACTATCCAGCCTATTATAAAGATAGCGGTAGCTTTCACTACCATTGCAGCATACGGTATCAAAGCCGTGCTTCCCATGTTCCACCTCCTTTTTCTTATTGTTTTTTCACTATTATAAAAAAACACAATAAGGAAACTAAATTTAGTCTAAAATTCCGGTAAAGCAACTCCTTTACTGTTCCGGTTTCATCATTTGATTAATCTCGAGTTCACTGTACCTAAAGTGTTTATAGAAGTTTCTTTCGATGCAGGATGCTGTTTGTTATCCTCTAAGTTAAAATATTACTTTAGATTACTTGACATAATATTTTATCAAATATAAATTACTTTACTAATAGATTATTTAGATTACTAATCTTGATTAGGAGGATAAGTGAATTCATTAGAACTAAGAGAGATACAGGCACTCAACACCTTGGTTTTTGAAACCTTAGGAGAACCAGAAAGTGAACGGCAGTTCAAGTTTAAGGCTTTCAAGAAATGGGGATTGGATCTGCTCCTTGGTAGAAAGGACGGAAAAGAAACTTTCTTCGTTGCAGAGTATGGTAAACGAAAGGAAGGAGAGGTTTACAGAGAAGAGGGTATCGAGTATGAGGTTAGTAAGGTTTTTCATGAAATGCCCAAAAATAAAAAGCTTTTTGCTCACATAGAAATGGAAGAGGGTAGAGCATATCTGGTCGGAGAACTCCGTGAGGAAAATCAGAACATAGAAATCTTGAGACTTCCTGCAGCGTCTTTATTACTGGCTTACTTCAAAAAGCACAAACTCTTTCACCTTATAGAAGCTCTCAGAAATGTAGGAACAGCTGCAGAACTTGTTAAGCAGAGAGGACAGGAGGGTAAGCCATATCCCTTTGAAAAGCTGCCAAATACAGCAAGAAGGTTTCTAAGAGAAGCCAAAAAGATTGAAAAGAAAGCTGGTTTTGGGAGGGTCGCCCTCGCCTACTTCGGGGAAAACAAAGATGGTGATGCCCGCTTCAGGGTATCGTGGCTTCTGCCAACGATAGCCCTTTTCGAAATCGATATTGCCGAGAAGGCTGATAAAACACTCGCAGCCTTTAAGTAAGTAGGGAGGGAGGAAATGGAGCTTTTAATGTGGACGCCGGTCATATTTACCAAAAACGGTTTTCCCCGTGACGAGGAGGGCAGACCCTTCCTTCCCGGCAATGCCATAAAAGAAGCAATAACAAGTGCAGTTATCTACTACTACGTTAAGAAAGACAGGGAAATAGAGAGCAAAGTTAAAAGCTACCTTCTGAAAAAAGAGCTGAAGCCAGATAAGCTCGTAGAGGATATAAAAGCAATCATTCAGGATAAGTATCCTGTCCTAAAAGAGCTGGAAGTACCTGAAAGGATAGCTCTTTCAAACGGTGAAGTTCACGAAACAACGGCAGAAGTCTTTGATCTCAAAAGGCGAGAAATTGTTGAAACCTTTAGAGTTGAAGTTTTCAAAGGAACAGTAGAACTGGCAATTCGCTCTCCTAATCTGGATAAGTTGCGAGCTGCCGGACATTCCTTCTGCGGGGCTCTGTGCCGCATGGAGATGTCCATGTTGAGAGATCATCCTCTTACTGAGAATTTCTACAAACCTCTGCTCAATGAGATGAAGAAGTGGGAAATACCCTTGAGAATAGGAATGTGGACAGAAGTCAAATTCAGGGGGAATCTCCTCTTTTTCTGGAGAATAAAGGAAGTAAGAAAAAAGCTAATGAACGAACTGAAAGCGGACATAAGACCCAGAAGGGTCATTTACCTGCCGGGAGAGAATTGTACAGCTGGATGGTGTGAACTGAAAGTTTAGTTCTTTTAAAGAAAAACTAAAACGAAGGAGGTGGGAAATGCTGAAGAAGCTGCTCAAGAAGGATGACAAAAAGATGGCTGAGCTTAACAGGGAACTGAGAAGTTACATTACTCAGATTGAGGCTCTGAGGGTAGAAATTGCAAACATTGACGTCCTGGTATCCGAGTACAGGACAACAATAACGACTCTCAAGAACCTTAAAGGTCTTGGAGCTGGAAAGGAAGTGCTTCTTCCTGTTGGAAGAATTGCCCAGGTTGGAGCAAAGCTTGAAGAGGTGGACAAGATTGTCATCAACATTGGAAGTGGTATTTCTGTTGAACTTCCATTCGATGAAGCTATACAGCAAATAGAAAAGGAAATTACTGTCCTGCTGGTTCTCAGAGAAGCTCTTGAGAAAGCGATGGTTAACCTTTATGCAAAAGTTGAGGAGCTGACTGAAAGGATTAGAGAACACGGCCACTCAGAAGTTTCTCAGGATATGGACGAAGAAAATGAGTCCGGGGATGAGGGAGAAAAGAAGTGAGAAAGGAGCTACATAGGGGAATAGAGAGTGTAGTTAAGTTGAGAGAAAAATCTGCGAATAGAAGAGAAACGTTTATGAAAAGAGAAGCAAGGAGTATTCCCAACAAAACGGAATTATTCAGCGAAGAGCAATTGATGAACTTTCTTCAGAAGCTTCCTGCTGAAAGGAAGATTTTTTATCAATTTGGAAACTTAATGGTTGAGGTTACGAAAGAAGAAGCTATTGAGTTGCTTAAGCTGGAACTTCTAAAGAAAGGAGAGAAGTGAACAATTCAAGGAGGGAGGGGGGAAACAAATCCAGAAGAAAGGAGGAAATTCCCGATGAAAAAACCCGGATTGGTAGTTCTTTCAGTAACCATAGTTGCCATTTTGTTGGGATGGAGCATAGGAGCGTTTTTCACGGAGAGAACCGTTGCAAAAGTGGTTGCTTCAATTCCTGCTTCACCAATTATAGTTGATGCAAAGTATGACAGGGACAAACATGCAATTACCTATTCCATTCTTAACCCCGGCGGGACGGAGCTAACCGTAGTTCAGGAATCTTTTGTGTTTACTCCTGGTAAAAATTCCAGAGAAAAAGGATACATAGTTTCAAATCTTCCTGTTCATGTAACTCTTCCTCCAGGAATCATAACAGCTGTCGAGCTGAAACTCAAAGCAGGAACAGAGAAGCTCCAGATAGGCGATGCAGTTCTTGCCACCTTTACTTACCTTCATCCGCTTTCACCGGATCTCTATACAGTGGTTCATCCGTTCAAACTTGGAGTGAAGACTACTGTAAAAGCCTCTAAGGGTGGCAGGGAGGTAAAGAAGAATGAATAAAGAGAGAATCCTCTGGTGGTTTGTCTTTGTAATTCTTGCAGGAATGCTAACTCTTTCTTTTCTTGGCTTTTTCTCGCTGGCAACAATTATTGTAGTGAATCCAGAAGCAGCTGCATTCTTCATAGGTTTTGCTGGATTCTGGCTCTTTGCAAACAGATTGATTTTTGGATACGGACTTCTGGCTAACACTGCAAAAGCATTCCTTGACGGTAGAGAACTCAACAAAGAGAAGATAGCTCAAAAAGCCAATCAACCTATTGAAAAACTCGAGGAGATAGGAATTGTTTCTCTTCTTGTTATGTGGAAGAACCACCTTGAACCTTTTAAATATGCTTACTATCTGGGATTCTTTCTGGTATTCACAATTGCTCTTCTTTTTGAACTCAATATCATCGCTTCCATTACAGTTGCTCCAATTGCAAAGGGATTAATGTTCGGCTCTGCCATTCCAACTGTCATTGTCTGGGGTCTTGAGCTGACAGCCGACTGTTACTTAACCGAATCGTTAAATAGAAGTGTGGAGGATAGATAATGATTATTAAAAAAGAACATGCAACAGCTTTGCTGAGCGTAAAGAAAAACGGAATTGAGAACAGTGAAGAAAGTCCTTTTCTGGAACTGGAAAGAATGAATCTTTTAAGAATGGAAAAGCCGTTTACTTATTCTTTCACTTATTGGGGAAATATTCTTGCAGGTATTTTAGATGAGATGGTAAGGGAAGAAATAATTGAGCATCCTGAAAACTGGGATGAAGAATTTAGATGGCTGGGTTCTGAAGTTATCATGATGATTGAAACTGCTGTGAAAAGTGAAGACATACCTGGAGAACTTACACTGGAAGAACTGAAGAAAAGAGGCTTCATAGAAGAAAGAAAAATAGAGAAAAAGGGAAGTTTCCCTGCTTTAAATAGTTATGCAAAAGATATTTACCGAGTTTTTTCCGATGCCCGTCCGAGACTCATAGTTGATAGAGAACTGTACGAATACATCAGGAGAACGCCATCAGGACCTGCTAAAACCTCTTTGCTTCCAGCAGGCGGGAGATTCCCTATCCTATTGGAATCAATGAGGTTGTTGGCTTTTTCAGTCCCGACTTCAGATGTCTATTCTCTAACGGCTTTAGGAAAAGAGATAAAAAGTGCATGTGAGGTAATAGCTCCTTCACTGGAGACACTCATATCAGAAGACATTATGGACAGTCTTTCAAGAGCTGCTTATGAAGGATTGGACAGCGTTTCGTCTGAAGAAAAAGAAACTCTTTTTGCATTAGCTTTAATTGACCATGACGGTTATCTCTTGCCAGCTGGGGAACATCTTCTTGAAGCTTATAGAATCTGGAAAGAAAGAAGTTTTAAACCTGTTAAGACTATTAACATTGAGTCCCTTGATGCAGAACTGCTAAAAGCGATACAAAAAGTATGGGAACATCATAACGATGATCCTTCAGTAATACCAACAGTTGAAGAACTTGTTCACTACATGTTCTACAAACCTTTGAAAGAGTATAAGCACCTAATCAAACATTACGGAAGAAGACTATATCAGGATTTAGGGTACCGCAAGAAAGAAGAAATAATGAAAAAATTTTCCGAAGCAAAGACTGCAGAAGAAGTTTTTAAGAGTTTCTACGAAAAAGGCAACAAGTGGCAGGAAAAGATGAAAGACGTTATCCAGGAGTCTCTATATACCTTAGAGTCCTTTAACCTGATTCACTCTGAAGAATTGAATGGGAAGAAAGTGCATCTCCTTTCCGAATACGGAGCAAAAGTATTAGAGGAAATGGTTAATAAAGAAGTCAGAAACATTCCATCAACGGCTGTAAAGGCTATTACGGTAAGCAACAAAGAATTTGCTTCTCCTAACGTTGAGTGGTACGAAAAAGGCATCGAAACGAATCTTCTTGGCGGTGGTGAGCCAACCAAAGCAGGTAAAATGTACGCAGAGATGGCTTATCGGATTAAGAGATTGCCTCACATTACTCGTTTTGAACTTCAAATACTACATAAGCTTCCAGAGAAAGGGTTTTTCATTCAGGATGTCTATAATCAGTTTGATGAAACCTGGCAGGAAGAAGTTGAGTATGCTCTTAATAAACTTGAAGCACGAGGCTATATAGACATTCTGCAAAACGAAGCGATTGTTTTGACGGAAGTTGGAAAGTTAATCAAACGTGCTCTTGCAGGAACTCCAGAAGGAGTTGCTAATCCAATTACACCTATTGCTGTAAGGGTTCTTAAAGCATTGAAAAAGGTAGGTACGCTTTATGAAAAGGAGAAGAAAGTAAGAGTTCTACCGAAAAACTTTAAAGAAGCGCTGAAGCTTTCAGGCCTTGATGCAGAGACCTTTGAGAAAGAACTTACAGTTCTCAGAGTTTCTAACCTTATCGGGAAGAACAGTATAAATGAAGCTGGGTTGCTCATATTAGAGGCTTTTAAGAAGCTTAACTAATAAAGAAGTGTCATTTCTATCCAAAGAGGAGGCATTTCTGGTCTCCTCTTTGTTTTAAGATTTCATCTTTCTGATTATGCTCCTGCAAGATTGCTTTTCATACTTGAGGCTACTAAAGAGGATCAAGGTAAATAAGAAAGTCTTTTCCTTAAGTATTTTTTATTGAGCTTTCTAATTCTGTCTCTCTTTACTCGGTCAGGTAGAGACAAAAAAAAGTAGATAGCGGCAGAAATGGTGGCCAGAAAAATTAAAGAAGCAAGAATAGTCATGAAAGAAATTATTAAAAGAGTAGCTGTTACTTCCACCATAGTATTATTGAATTTAGAGATAACGTTCTTGAATTTAAAGGGTCTATCAACATGAATTTGCGGTAATTTTTTCGCTTGTTTTAAGAATTTTGTGTAAGTCATCAGGAGTACTTTCTGGGAATTTTAGTGTTTGGAAAGTGTTTCGCAGAAAGATACTCTTTTTTCCAGCTTATACAAAATATAGTGCACTACCGAACAGAATTCCAACTACTAACTTATAACTTCTCTACTGGTTTCCCGAATAGATATCCTTGAAACAGGTTACAACCGAGATTTAAAAGAGTTTGCAGTTCTTTTTGTGTTTCTACGCCTTCGGCTACAATGTCTAATTGAAGGGCGTTTCCAAGAGAAATTATTGCTTTAACTAATCGTTGTTTTTTGAAGTCTGTGTCTAAGTCGGTAACGAAAGATCTATCTATTTTTATCTCGTCTATTGGTAGTTTTTGAAGATAAGATAACCAAGAATAGCCGGTTCCAAAATCGTCTATGGAAATGGAAAAGCCAATTGATTTAAGAGCATTTAAAACATCCACTACAATCTCTATGTCTTTAATTAAAACGTTTTCAGTAATTTCAAACTGCAGTTTTGAAGGTGGAATGGAAAATTCCTTGACTAATTTTTTAACTTCTTTCAGGAAGTTTTCTTTTAATAGTTGATAATAGCTTACATTAACACTGAGACGCCAATTCCTTCTTCTACTATCTCTTTGCCAATTTCTTAAACAGTTACATACTCTTTCTAAAACAAAGTAACCAACCTCCTCTATTATTCCTGCTTCTTCAGCTATAGGAATAAAGATGCTTGGAGAAATATCACCAAGCTCACTGTCGATCCATCTAACTAACGCTTCTGCTCCTATGATTTTTGGTTCCTGGCCAAGTTTTTCTACATAAACTTGAGGTTGATAAAACACTTTTAACCCATTTTCTGCAAGTCTTTTCCTCAGGTGACTTTCTATTTTTTCCTGAAATTCCACCCGTGATTTTAAAGAACAGTTAAAAAAGTAAGTTCTGTTTCTCCCAGAGTGTTTTGCTGCATACATGGCAGTATCAGCATACCTAAGAAGTTCCGAAAAAGAATATTCTGAGGAAAATACAACTACTCCTATACTGCATGTAAGTAAAAATTCTTTTTCTCTGCCGTTTATCTTTATTTTAATTGGTTGCGAGATTTTCTGAAGAAGCCTTTGTGTTATGCTCTTGGTTTTTTGGTAAGCTTCTGCTTTATTACCTAAGTCCAGAATTAATACTAAAAACTCGTCTCCTCCGAGCCTGCATGCAATATCCATTTCTCTTATCGTGGTTCGGATTCTCTCTCCTATTTTCTTTAAGACCTCGTCACCTATATCGTGTCCGTAAACATCGTTGATAAGTTTAAAGTTGTCTAAGTCTATAAATAGGATAGCTGAGTATGTGCTTTTTCGTTGATTTTGAGCAATTATCTTTGGGATAATCTCACGAATGAAATTCTTGCTGTAGAGACCTGTTAGTGAGTCATGAAATGCTAAGTATTCACTCTTCTTCTTTTCCTCTTTAAGTTTTTTCTCTGCAGTAATGTCGGAGAAAGAAATAACTATTTCCTTTCCCTGTTGGAGGACTTTTACAAAGGATCTAATCCATTTTTCTTCACCATTTGGTAAGAGGATTCTGTATTCAACCTTTAAAGAGGTGATTTCTCCTTTTAAGAGCTTATCTTTTAGTATTTCTATCTTCTTCCTGTCCTCAGGATGAATTATTGAGTGGTCAATTCTCCCTAAGACGAAATCTTCAACTCTGTATCCTGTGATTTCTGACAGACCTTTTGAAGCAAAAATACAAACTTTCTTCCCATTTACTTCATTTAATATAAGTAGTCCGAACTTGCTGTGGTCTATGGCTTCATTTAACAGTTCGTATTCATTGGTAATTTCAGAAACTAAATTGGTAAGTACAGATAGTAAACTTTTTTCCTGTTTGTTTGTTTTCTTTCTTCTTTTTCTCTTTCTTTTTCTTTCTTTTCCGTTACTTTCTAATCCAATAACTGTTGTAGTTTCATTAAGGAGATGATTAGAAAAGTACTCGCCAAATGTAAAGAAACCACAGTTAAGAGATGAGGAGAAAAGTCTTAACTCTTCGTTTATAGCTTTTCCTAAGAATTTTCTTCTTGCATAGCAGGAAAAGATGAAAAAGAAATCGTATCGTAGAGAGAGAGAATGAAACCTATTTATATGTTTGTCTCTTTCTCTTAAAGAGCCAAATGCAAGCCTAACTTTTTCTCCCTCTGGAATCGTGCCTGAAAAAGAGAGAGAACCATCTTTGTGCTTTTTTATACATGCTCTTGCTAATTTCAGATTATCTCTGGTAAACACTAATGGATATTCTATTCCCGACAGTGGAAGTTCTTTTGCTACTTCCTTTCCCAGGTACTTTTCGTAGAACTCTACAGCGGACAAGTGATTGATAGAAAATACCCTATTTCCCTGAGAATGGGTAACCAAAAAATCCGTTCCTATTTCTCTCCAATCAAAGAGATATTCCATTTCGAAGTTTCTCTTGTTACTGGCTATGAAAACACCTACAGCTCCTTTGTAAATCAATTTATTGCCTACAAGTACTGCTGTTTTTAATGAAAAATCCTTTGTGGAAGCTTTTCCCCCAATTAGTGGGACGTTTCTTATTTCAAAAATTCCCTTTAACAGTTCTTCTCCTATTGTGAAAGTGCCGTCAGATAATAGGATTAAGAATCCTTCTTCTTCCAGTGGGATTTTCTCTGCAATTTCTTTTCCAATTAAAAATTCACTTTTTTCTTCAGCAAATGCTATGTAAACATTGGAATCTTGAAAGTGTACAATGGCTATTGTAATTCCAGAGTCGTATATCTTAGAGTTGACGATAGTGCCTGCCGTTGTTGTTCCAACTATTTTTGCGTTTGGTAAAGCGTTGGATAAAAATTCTCCGCATTTTACAAGTTCTTGTGGTCCTGAAGTGCAAAATACGAAGGCAAGGGTTCTGGAGTATTTTCTGTACTTATCAATTGGAAAATCTTTTATAATTTCTTCTATGTTTTTGAAGTGGAATATATTTGCTTCTGGCATTATTCTTCCCCTCTCTTATTTTCAGATGAAACTTTTTGAAATGTATTTTTAGAATGACTGTAAATAACAACTTTAGAATTCCCAATAAAGAAACTTTACACTATTTTAACATAGTCTGTCTTGACAAGAGGGGTAAAAGGTGTTTAAAAGTTTCTAAGAGAAATAAAAAAGGTTTATTCTTTCTTCCTTATGAGACTGAAAAAACTAAACCCCAGGAAGATACTCAAAATAGTCAAAGCATAACTCAAGGAGAGAGGATAGGTACTAATAAATTTATGTTCAAAACCCCAAAGCATGGGAAGACAAAGGAATATCCAAGTGAAAGCACCCCAATAATGTCATTTCTCCAGAAAGCCTGGAAACTTTTATTAAGAGAGACTAAAGAGTTTATCGCTCTTGTTGTTGAAGTTGATTTTAAACATTACGCGAAAACCAGGAACCAAGGAATTGTAAGGAGCTATCACAGGAAGCTTGTTTCCGAGCCTGCAAGTTCAGATAAGCTCTACAAAAAAAGAGAGAGAATTGAGTGGTTATTTGGAGAAGCTAAACAAGCACTGGGAAGCTATGAGAACACAAGTAGCTTTATATTGCTCTACTTTTTATTCTCACGAAGTTTGTACTTTTCATCTCTATAAAGTGGGTTTCTTATCCTGGAGTTTCTTCAGTTTTATGAGAGTTTTTAAGGTAGATAATTACACGTAGGGATTTAATACTATAAGCCTCAGAATATCAATAAAAATGGCTGCATAGGAAAAAGTACGATTACGAATGAATTTATTACAATTTGCCGTAACGATTCTTTACAAGAATTTAAAATTTTTTTAACTTTAATTTAACTTTGCTATAATTGCCACTGCTGATAAGTACTATCATCTGTTGCCGTCGGGTAGAAGAAGACGCTTGCCGGCAAAGGAACTTCCTTTGCCGGCGAATTTTATCTTGTTTTTTCTTACGGTTTCTCTTTCAAGCTTAGTTGAAATTTTCAGAATTTGCCTGTTTCTACTGAATATTAACCGGAACTCGTAGTTAAGCTCTCATTACTACTTAGAGCATGGAGGATAAACAACTTCTTTTCCTACCCAAAGTTTCCAGGAAATCATCACAGAAACTTACCAAACAGTACTGTTTTCACAACTATAAGACTTTTGTTCAGAAGATGTAAAGTATTGCTAATACGTTTACATGTAGTGAATTTATATAATGCAAATAGTTGAAACTTGGTAAAATTGGGTTAATTATTACTGGTAAGCGGTAGTGAAAGCCAGAAAGTCGCCCTGGCTGGCTGGTGGCACTCCCCCTTCGGGAGTGGCATCTATGGAGGGGGTGGGCGTCCTCCCACTACCGCTTTCTCCGTTGAGAAACGGAGTACTACTTAATATACTGGGAGGAAAAATGAAGATTTATCTCGTAGTCTTTTCCCCAACATGTTCAGAGGGAACTTACATGTTTGCAGAAAACTTGGAGTTTATTAATAATGCTTACATAAGGGTTTCAGGTTACTTCAGTTTTAAGGAAGATATAGAAGAATACCTGAGACTTAAAAAAGAAAAGGCAAAGCAGAGAACACTCATTATTCCTCAAAATTCTTTCCAGTTCATAGAGGAACTGGAAGTGTAAAATACAACTATTCCAAGAGCATAAAATATGGGAGTGTCCATAGAACTGTGTAAATTCTATCATGCCTCTAACCTCTCCTCGAAAATTATTGACAGCTGCCCGTAAATAATACCCCAATCCTTGATAACACTTCTGTTCCATTTTTTCGCAAGTTCCAAAGCAGCTAAATAGAGGTTCTTAAGAACTGACATATCACTCGGAAATACCCTCTTTCCATCTGTTACCTTCCTGAACTTACTATTAACACTCTCTATGATGTTCGTCGTGTACATAAGTTTCCTGAGTTCAAGCGGATACTTAAAGTAAGCCATAAGCTCTTCCCAATTAGCTCTCCAACTCCTTACTACGTGTGGGTATTTACTTCCCCATTTCTCTTCAAACTCGTTCATCCTAAGTTCTGCTTCCTCAAGTGTAGCTGCTCCATAAACCCTCTTGAGATCCGATGATAATTCTTTTTTGTCTTTCCACGATACATATCTTAATGAGTTCCTTATCTGGTGAACTACACATTTTTGTATCTCTGCTTGAGGATATACTCCTTTTATGGCTTTTTCTATACCTGACAGATTATCCACGCTAAATATCAGAACGTCTTTGACTCCTCTACTTTTTAGGTCATTTAGTACCTTGAACCAGAAACTGGCACTTTCGCTCTCATTTATCCAGAAACCAAGGAGTTCCTTTCGTCCTTCTTTATTTACGCCTATAACTACGTAAACTGCTTTATCTACTACCTTGCCATCTTGTCGTACTTTGCAAAAGATGCAATCTATGTAGAGGATAACGTAAATTCTTTCAAGTGGTCTTGACTGCCATTCTTCTATTCTCGGAGTTAGTCTGTCGGTAATCTTTGAAATCAAAGAAGGACTTATGTCCATTCCATACATGTCGGAGAGTAATTCCTGAATGTCTCTTACTGTCATTCCCTTTGAATATAGGGCTATTATCTTGTTCTCCAGGTCTTCAAGGACTGTCTGGCGTTTTTTGACTATTTTGGGTTCAAAATCTCCCTTTCTATCTCTTGGAGTTTCAATCTCTACTTCTCCAGCTGCGGTTTTAACAGTCTTGGAGATATAGCCGTTTCTGGAGTTGTTAGAATTAGTACGCTCATACTTTGAATAGCCAAGGAACTCTTCAAGCTCTGCTTCTAAGGCTTCTTTTAATGTTTGTTGGATGAGCTTCCTAAGATCATCCTTAATGAGTTCTGGATCATATTTCTTTTTCATGTGTCCACCCTCCTTTAGGTTTAATTTTTACACACTTGGGTGGACACTCCCTAAAATATTTTGTGGAAGAGTGTTTAAGCATTTAAACAGACTTTGTTTTTCCCTTTTCTCTTGGCCATATACATGGCGTTGTCCGCTTTTGAGAGGAGAAAATCAACTGTATCTTTCAGAAGATCAAGTTCTGTTACCCCAATACTTATGGTTACTTTCAAAGAATGCGTGAACTTTCGCTTTTCCACTCTCTTTCTTATTTTCTCAGCAACTTCTCTTGCTTCTCTTAATCCGATTTCCGGAAGCACTACAACAAACTCTTCTCCGCCATAACGTCCTAACATATCCACTTTTCTTATGTTTTTCCTTATCTCTTCAACCAATTCTTTGAGAACTTTATCTCCTACAAGATGCCCTTGAGTGTCATTTATATGTTTGAAGTCATCTATGTCCAAGAGCAGAACCGATAGAGGTTTCTTGTACTTTTTAGCTCTCTCCACCTCTCTTTCTAAAAATTCCATCAGCGCCAAGCGATTATAAACTCCTGTGAGGTAATCTATTCGGGATATTCTTTCCAGTTCTTTATTTTTCTCGTTCAGTTCTATCGATAAACGATCAACAAGGTTTATTAATCCAATGGTTAAGATTGTTTTGAAATCTTTAACATAAAAGCTTCTGTCTTTTCCATTCTCTTTTATTAAGAAAGGTTTTTCTTTTGTATCATCACCGGACTCTTCAGATTCGGATAAGAACAGAATTGTTGCTGTTTGGTTCAGAAACTCTTTCTTTCCATTATGGGAAAAGAACTCTCCGTAAGTGAAAAATCCTGCTACAGGGTATGGAGAAAAGAGGTTAATCTCTTTTTTTATGTAGGAAGACATAATACTTTTTCTCGCTGCACAGGAGAAAACGAATATACACTGCGGTTTAAACATATCTTTTATTTTCAGCTTATCCTTACACTCCTTTAAAATTTGAGGAGGCAAACCTATTCCAAATCTTACCTGTTCTCCCTGTGAAAAGTTTCCTCCAAAAGACAGTGATTTGTCTTTATTGACTCTAATACAAGCTCTTGCTACAGGAATTCCGTTTTTTTCTATTATCAATGGAAAAGCAAGGGATATATTTGGCATAAAAGACACAACTTCTTTCCCCAGATAGCTGGCATAAAAGTCTAAAGCTGGAACACCCTCTATCTCATAAACTCTGTTATCTTCCACCTTTGTGATAGTAAACGTTCTCCCTATCGGCTTCCAACCAAAGCAGTAATCGGTTTCATATTTTAGATTCTCACCCTCCAGAATTGCACAGACAGTTCCCCTGTCTAAGATCTCTTTGTCAGTAAAAACGTAAGTCTTCTCAAACTTGAGATTATCTCCGGCCATTCCTCCGGTCACAGTAATATCAGAATCAACTGATTGAATTCCTTTTAAGAAGTCCTCTCCGTTCGTGAAAATTCCATCGGTGAAGGAAATCATTAGTTTTGCCTTAGGGAACGAGGAGTTCACATATTTTGCTATTTCAACTCCTCTTTGAAAAGAATCCTCCTCTGCTGATAAAGCTATCTTAACGTTTGTTCTATCAAACTGTGTCACAGAAAGGACACAACCTTTTTCAACTATTTCTCCATTAGCTATTGCTCCGGCCGTTGAAACTCCTATTATTGAAGCTTCAGGAAATACTCTGGTTATTTCTTTCTGAATGGACCGAATCTCCTCCTTATCTACGTGGGAAGTGAAAACCTGAATTAGAGTAGAACTTTCGGGAGATACTTTGTTCATCTCTTCCCTTATGGAGAGAAGCCTCTGTCTCAGAATACGTAGATTTCTAATTGATCTATTATAACTCCGCATATTGATAATATATCACAAATTACTATATTTTACAATTGGAAATTGATACTTGTAAAAAGAACGAAAGTAAATAAACTTAAATAGTGATAAGGAGCAATAATTGGAAGATATGGATAAAAGAGAGGTACTATGAATCTAAGTCAGGAAATCCATTTAAGGATTATCTACTGGGGACCTGAAGGAGCAGGGAAAACAACCAATATTTTGAAGCTTGGGAATCTTCTCAAAAAAGAAGGAAGGATTGTAACTCTCTTAGGAGAAGACGGAAGCACTATTTATTTTGAGTTTTACAATCCAGTCTTAACTCTTCCGGGTGGCTTAAACGTTAAATACGTTCTTTATGCTTCTCCTGGAAAAGATGCCCCACGTCTTGCGAGAGAACTTGTTCTTGCTGGGATGAATGGTGTTGTCTTTGTTGTTAACTCGGAAAAAGAAGCATTAGAGGACAACAAGAAATCCCTGCACGAACTTCAGGGACTTTTAGGAATAGGAGGATTTGAAGACATTCCTATTGTTTTTCAGTACAACAAGAGAGATCTGAAAACAGCTCTTCCTGTGGAAGAACTCAGGAAAGAGTTAAACTTTAACAGCTATCCAGAAGTTGAAGCTGTGGCAGTTAAAGGCATTGGAGTTGTAGAAACTTTCAAGGAAATTGCCAAGCAGAGTCTTAAAAACTTTTTAAAGAGGAAAAAAGAGGAAATAAAAGGCATTTAATCAACCTTAAACTGGATATCTGGGGCTTTCCATTTTTTAACTGCTTGGTGTGCTCTTTGCTTTTCTTTCCAGTACATTATTCACTGCTCACTTTCAGCTATCCATCAAGATAAAAGATTCCTCTCCGTTTTACACGGGGAGGGGTTGAGTGGAGGTCTCATGGAGGATTAGCATAACAGGGGAAGAAGTAGGTCTTACTCTTACAAAAATAACAAAATTCCGTACTCTTTACTTAAAAAAGTCTCTCCCCTCTTTCGAGGGGAGGATCTCCCAAAACCGAGGAGGAAGAGGGGAATAAAAGGGATGTGGAAATAATTACAAAATATCAGGTTCTCCCCCGACACCCAACCATTATTTTCCTAATCATAAAGCATTTTACAAAAAGCTTTTTTTATCTTCAGTAAGGGAAGAAACTGAAATTGGAAAGGATTTAAAGCGCAAACATGGAAAGAATACAGTTCTATTCTTTCCGGCATTTTTTGCTTCATATAAAGCTTTATCGGCTGTTTCAATACACGTTTCAAATCGGACAGACGAAGTACACAGAGTTGCTCCTATACTAACTGTTACCTTTAGCTCCGGATAATCCTCAAACTTTAAGCTTTCCACATTCTTCCGTATTCTTTCGGCAACTCTGTTTATTACCTTTTCAGAAGCTTTGAACAAGATAACAAGAAACTCTTCTCCTCCATAGCGAATAACCTCATCAACTACTCGAGTGTTCTTGACAAGAACATTTGCAATCTCTTTTAAAACTATATCACCGAAAAAGTGTCCGTAAGTGTCATTGAGTTTTTTGAAGTTATCTACATCTATCATGAGAATACCAATAGGTGCCTTTTCTTTGTACCTGATAATCTTGAGCTTTATAGAATCAAGATAATGTCTATTGCCAAGCTCTGTAAGGTTGTCTGTAAAGAACAAAATAGAAGCTTTTTGTATTACGTCGCTTACGGAAATTATCCCAACAAGCTTGTTGCTTTTGCTAATAACAGGAAGATGCTTTATTCTTCTTGAAAAGAAAAGTTTCATACAATCCAGAATAGGAGTTTCATCTTTAACGGTAATTAGCTCTCTTGTTTCTATCTTTAGAATTTTGAGAGCTTCTCCAACGTTGATATCGGTGTAATTAAGTATCATTAGCTTAAGGATATCTGATTTAGTCAGTATATTGACCGGATAGTTCTCTTCATTCACCACGATAGCACTACCGATCTTGCTGAAACCCATAGTATCAATAACTTTTTTTACACTGTCTGAAAGCTTCACAGTAAATGGATCTGGAGTCATAAATTCTTTAATGGGTTTATCTGATCTCGTATCCGGACTTAGGTAAATCTTCATTTCCCCTCCCCGGATGTTTTAGTATCCCAACAAGTAAAAGCACCCTTTAGCCATCTCCTCAAGTTTTTCTGCAGCAGGATTATATCTGTTCGGGAAATTTTAACGTTTTTTGCCGTTGTTGTGCTATAAAGACCCCGGAGTAATGCTACAATTAACAGAGATGGAGATGGAAAATAATGAAAACACGGGAGGGAACGGAATGCTAAAAAATCTGAGCATTACTCAAAAAGTCCTCATAGTATTTGTGATTGTTCTGCTTCTATCAACACTATCATTTATCCATCTTCTGAACAAGACTTACGAGAAGAGTCTTGTCGCTCAGGGTAGAAGTATTGCTCAACAAATTTTGATTTTCCGTAAGTGGTCAGCCAGTTTTGGGGGAATATGGACCAAAAATAAGTATACTTCCGATATTGGTTATCTCATGGAGTTTGAAACAAAAAACGGAACAGCAAAGGCTTACGGAACTGGTGAAGCTCTAATGGATTTTGGAGAGACTCACTTCTACCTCCACAACCCTGCCCTTGCTACAAGAGAGCTTTCACAGCTTTCAAAGGCAGAGTATGGTTGGACATTTAGAGTTGTCTCTGACAGATACATGGCACCTCAGGATAAGCCTGATAAGTGGGAAAGCGTGGCGATTAAAGAGATTGTGAAAAGCAAAGAAAGAAAAAGAGAGTTCTGGAGCTGGGATGGAGATAAATTCAGGTTTGCGAAGGCAATTTATGTTAAGGAAGGTTGTCTGAAGTGTCATGGTTCACCTGAACAGATACCATCTGCTATCATGAAAGCTCTCAGGGCCAAGTATGGAGACAACGTTGACAGGGCTATTAATTATAGGGTAGGCGACCTAAGAGGTATTATAAGTGTTACGATTCTTCCTCCAAGTGTTCTATCAACAGCTGCATCTCTTATTGACATTTGGAACGTAGGAGCTTTAATCATTGCATTCCTCATTTTCTGGTTCTTTGCCAAGAAAGAAATTATTGTTCCTATAGAAAGACTCACAAAGGCAGCTCACGATATTAGCCTCGGCAAGCTTAACATTGATTTAGGAGTTAAAGGACTTAAGGAAGAAAATGTAAAGGATGAAATTACAAAGCTTGCTATTGCTATCGAAAGACTAAGAGCCAGCGTGCAAATTGCAATGGAAAGACTGAAGAGGAAAAGGCAGTAAAAACTGTATGGGCTACCTGTCGGGTAGCTCTCTATTTTTACTATTTCTCTTTAATCCATTTTCTACTCTTCAACTGTGGTTCCCTCGGTTCTTTACCGGGCTTAGGGTTTGGAATCAGCATAAGAGGTTTCTTTTATCATGTCTGAATCTGAAAAAGGTTTCTCTCCCCTCTTTCGAGGGGAGGAGACGAGGGAGAACTCAAAAAGGAAGGCTATTCATAAATTCTAAAAACATCGGGATTCTATTCTATCTCTTTTTGCCCAAAATTTGCTCATGGGTTGCCTTCCAGCCTTTTAAATTTTTTCTTTTTTTCTCTCTCTATTTGCTTGTTCTTTTTCTTCCAGAAATCTTTAGTAATGTAGGTTACCTTGATATAAAGAATTCCCTCTCTTTCAATGAGTATTAATGAGTCTGAAGATTCAAATCTTGCTGTATAAAACCATTTATCAATTGGAGCTAAAGACTTGTATTTTCTGGATAAAACAAGAGTAACCTCATCAAACTTATACTTTGGAAATAAGAGATCTATTGATACTAACTTACCTTTCTTGTCAAAGATAGCATGGGCTTTTGATAACTCTTCTATGCTTGTTTGTTCCGGATCTATGGAGAAAACAGTTTCATCGCTGTATTCATCCAGCTTAACAGGTTTAACCCTGTACTTGGCTTTTAGCTCTTTAATGGTAGTCTTCCCGAGAATAAGTCCTAATGGAGAAGTATCTGCTAAAGCCATAGAGAAAACGAGAAAAATATTGGCAAGAAGTAAAAGAACCCTCTTCATTTTCATTTCCCGAGGTTATCATTTAAGTTCATCATCAGGAGTATACATTACAAAGCTTTGGTGTTTGATATATGCTTTATCAAGATTCCAGGCTTCTCTTACATACTGGTTTATAATAGTGAATATTTTCAAATACCCAGTGCATTTACTATTTCCTCTTTTGCTTTCATAGTAAAAACCTTTCTTGATTGTTATATTCTTAATAACTCTACGTAATAAGTACAGGAAGACTTAATGATCAAGCAAAGTTTAAGCGAGGAAAGAATTCTGACAGGTAAAGAAAAAATTCTAAACTGGAACTACATTACAGCTGTATCAGTAACTTCTTTATTCTTGTTAGCTATCTATCTTTCCACCAGAAATGATTACCTCCTTGTACTGCTTATATTTAACTTTTGGAAGGAAATTTTTAAATGGAAAGAGAAGTTGTTTATATCCAAATGCAAACTTGATACTTTAATCGACTCAAGCAATTTTAAAGTTGTACCTTCCAAGCCGATAGAATTACTTAATTTTTCCTTTAAAGTTGCCATTGATAACTTTGTAGTTGCAGGAATTGATTTTTTTAAGAAACAGAATAGAAAGAGAATAGTTGGTTATTTTTTATTTCCTGTAGTCGTAATAAGCATTCTTTTTGTTCCTATATTCCTGCTAATAATACTGGTAGGAAACTCTTTTATATTAGTTTTGACGTACTTTAAGAACTATGTAATTCTCTATTCAGAGGAAGTAAATAAAGAATATACGAGAGAACTTAAGAAACCAAGAGAATTTTTATGGTATTGGATACCAGGCATGCTCATTATTCCAAGTAAAGATTTTGGGAAGCTAAAAAAAGAAACCAAAGAGAGTTTAGCCTTGAATAGAAAGTCAGCAAGATACTAAATAGTCTCACAAGTACTTGATATTAGATTTATAAAAAGTTCATGAAAGGGAAACTGATTTAACCACAGAAGATACTGAAGCAGGAGAAATCCACCGTATTGAATCTCAACAGCTCCATGATTTATCACAACTATAACCTTCATGGTGTCTCCAATAAAAATTACAAGTCATTGTTACACAATGGTTTAAAGCCACCTAATTATATTAACGCTCTTAATGCTCGTACAGCCTTTGTATCACAAAGGCTTGCTTGACATAAAAGCCTATCATTATTGGACACAACATAACCTTCATCCCAAGCGGTATCTCATTCACATTTGAAAGGAGAATGTGACGATAAAAAGATATCGATTGTTCAAAGCTATTAGAAAGCTCCAGTCCTCACGACCGAGTTCTTTCAGTCTTTTGCAGGGTGAACGAAGAGAAAAAACAGTTAGGTTAAAATAGACAGTACCATACCTGAATAGGGAATGGAAACTATGAGAAAACTGCTAACCTTTTCAACCGTGGTTTTTATTCTTCTCTCCTGTGGAGGGGGAGGCGGAGGAGGAACAGTCCAATCAGGATATCCCATTCATAAAAATATAAAAACCACATGGTTCTATGTTGGAGAACAAGGAAGCGAGGAAAACGAATACATTCCCAACATCAGCAGTGCCTGGGATGATATCTGGCTCTGGCACTATGGAGGTACCGACGATCCATTCAACAGGTTGGATTACTATCCGGCAAAGTTTGTACCTTCAGAAAATCCATTCTACTTTGCACTCCCTTTCAATGACTTTGACGAAAACGGAAACTTCAAAGAGATAGCCAAACAGATCCCATGGTACAAACCAGAACTACTTGAAACAAACGGCTCAATCCTTAAAAACCGCTGGATAAAAATTATTAAAGGAGATAAAGTTGCTTATGCCCAGTGGGAAGATGTAGGACCCTTCGGAGAAGATGACTTTGACTACGTTTTTGGTAATGCTCAACCTTCCAACCCTATTAACGGAGCTGGGCTTGACGTAAGTCCTGCGGTCAGAGATTATCTTGGACTTGAAGATGTGGATTACGTTGACTGGCAGTTCGTTGACGAAAACGAGGTTCCACCTGGACCATGGAAAGAGATAATTACAACTACACCTGTCACATGGCTTGCATTTGCTCAGATAAACACAGAAACAACATGGTACTGGCAACTTCATGGTGATTTAAGAACTGACATCCCAGCCAAGCTCTACGATGTTGATCTTTTTGATACTCCAGAAGAGACTATACAGCAGCTTAAAGAAAATGGAAAAGTTGTAATTTGCTATTTTAGTGCCGGAACGTACGAGAACTGGCGTCCCGATGCAAATAGGTTTAAAGAAGAAGAATTGGGAAATCCCCTTGAAGATTGGGAAGGAGAAAGATGGATTGATATAAGGAGTGAAAACGTTAGAGAAATAATGAAGTCCCGCCTTGATTTGGCAAAAGAGAAAGGATGTGATGGAATAGAACCTGATAACGTTGACGGATACCTGAACAACTCGGGTTTTCCGCTGACTTATGAAGACCAGCTTAACTATAATAGGTTTCTTGCTATAGAGGCAAAGAAAAGGGTACTGTTAGTTGGTCTGAAAAATGACCTGGAGCAGATTGAGGATTTAGTTACTTACTTTGACTTTGCTCTCAACGAACAGTGTCATGAATTCAACGAGTGTGATACGTTAATGCCTTTTATAGAACAGGGAAAACCTGTTTTCAACGCAGAATACAGTGAAGTTTATGTGGAAAACGAAACGGCTTTTGAAGAGCTCTGCAGTGATGCGATGAACAGAAACTTTAAAACTATAGTTTTCCCCATTGAGCTTGACGGCAGCTTTGTAAAGAGTTGCGACTACGGAAATTACTAAGAAAACGAATGATCGAAAGAGAACACAATAGATTTAGAAACCCCTTGTATCAGGTTAAAGCTTTTAATCTTAAAACAAAACAAACTGTACCGATAAAAAAAGCGTCTCTCCCCTCCGGAGAGGGGAGGAAACTCCACGCCCTTATTCTGGGAGGAGAGGCAGATTTACCAGGAGGACAGAGCAGGAACCCATGAACAAGTCAATTACTGTATTCATTTCTATTTCAGTTTTCCCACAAATCATCAATGGCATGCTTAAATATCGTAATTCCTTCCTTGGGATTATCAGGATTAAAAACCCTGTAGCTAAAAGGATCGTTCATTGACCTGTATTTCTCAAAAACTCCCATTATTTCTCTTCCGTCTTTGAGGGCAAAAGTAAGGAACTTTGATTTTTCTTTACCAAGGATTTCTTTCAAGTAACCTGCAAGTTCTGTAAATTCTTCTCTCCACTTACCTGCTTTTACTGTGTCGTAGAGCACCCCTTCTTCTGTAAGGTCTTCCGGGTACGGTCTGAAAAGTGAATAGGCAGAAGTAAATAATTTGTATTTGATGATGTAAGCATGTGAATTTCCTGCTCTCTTTCCTGATCGCTTTAGTATTTCAGTATGAAGAACAAAGAAGTATGGATATGCTTTCACAAGACGGGCTTTAATGTATCCTTTTCTTCCAAAGGGATAAATGATTATTTTCTTTCCTTCAAACTGCTGAAGTTCACTGCTTTCTGGAAGATTGCAAAGCACTTTTTTGAAGAAATCAGCAGCATGTCTTCCTGTAACTTCAATCTGATTTATGTCTGGTAGCCTGACTTCCTTTAGATTACTTAAGACAATTTCCCTGTTGGCAATGGAATAAGCAAGAAGCCTTACGTTGTCTTCCTTTCCGTCAAGTCCAATTCTAATGCTAAATGGTATTTGCAGTTGATAAAGGAAATTGAAAAGAACCTTATCAGGATAAGACTTTGCAGATCGCTGACTGTTGTTAACTTTTTGCTCCTGATTTTTCATCGCTATCCTCACCTTTTTACCTGCTGAACTGCGTTCTGGATTTCACTTTCTTTGAGTAGCTTTTGAGGAGCTTTTTCGTATACATGGTTACAAGCTTCTTCAAATCTTTCTTCAACTTCTCTCTTTCTTTTTTCTCCAGAACAGAGTGAAGTCTTTCAAACTCTTCTTTTAGATCTGATGGTAGTATTACAAATACCTCACTGCGTAGTTGAAGAGCGTAGAGTAAAAGGATATTTACAGCCTCACTAAAGGGAACGTTTTGTTCGTCAGCATATTTTCTAACTCTGGCTTCAACTTCATCAGAAAGTAATACTCCAGGTTCAGGAAGACGTATAGGAACCTGCATCTCACACTTAATTGGTACTTCCTCCAATTGTGGTATTTTTACCAGAACTTCCGGTGATAATAATGAAACTCCCTGATCTCCCGAAGTAGAGATTTCTCCACTAATCAGATATTTAAGTAGCTGACTGTAGGTTATTTTTTCTCCTTTCTCCTTCTGGAGTTCCTCTTTTTTAGTTCTAAGCAGTTCATAAACTTCCTGATCTATTCTTAGGTTTCTGTAGTTTTTCATCTCTCTTCTTGTCCTCCTTTTGTTACCTTAATATTCTGATAGCTGAAAGAATCCTTTTTTCTGTTTTCTCTTTGCTGAAGGAATGGTAAATATCGTTATTGCATACGGTGCACCCATCTATTATTCCTATGTTCTCTACTCCAGCAGCCGATAACTGGATGGTTGCAGCTTTTTTTAGATCAAAGAAATACTTTCCGCTTGGTGTCTGCCTGAAACAGTTCCTGTATCTGGGAAGAAACTTACTGTAAACCTCTTTTTCTACAAGGTAGCATTTTTCACAGATGGAAATTCCAAGAATTGCAGAAGATACTTTCGAAAATCGTTCTATATATTTAACTGTTTTGAAAAGACTTCCCTTCAAAATGTTTTCCCAGCTTCCGTAAACCACTCCAACTGCTTCCTTTCCTATAATGAACACAGGCAGAGAATCGGCTGTTAGAACACCAATCCAGTGATCTGTTTTGTCCGTAACGATTGCATCAGCACTACAGTTTGTTTCTATTACCGTAGAAAAAACAATTTTCCCTTCTCCTAGAGGAGAAGTGGTCAATACGGGAAGTCCCTCCAGTCTCTTTATCAGCCTTCCATCAACAGGCTTTCTGGATATAAATATCTTGTATTTCATTCTTCATTCCTGATCAGGAAATGAGATCAGAAAATCCTGCTTCCTTAATGAAGGTTTTTAGACTTTCCCTTGCAATAAGCTCAAATGTTTCAAGAGTTCCTTCCCCGTTGATGGCCGTGGCTTCTACTTCCGGATACGATTCAAGATTCAGTTCTTTACGAAGCTTTTCCACCGGTAAAGCGGTAGGCAGATCTCTCTTATTGTATTGAACTACAATGGGTACCTTCCCAAAAATTTTTTCATGTTTTTCAAGGAGACTTAACAACTCTGAAAAAGATTTTTTATTATCATCCAGCCGTTTTATGTCTGAATCAACAACAAATACAACACCATCTGTACCTTGGAGGACAAGTTCTCTGGAAAGCTTAAAAGCGTCTCTACCGGGAGCTGCAAACACCAGATACTTCACTTTATAACCGTTTTTTAAAGTGACCACAGGATTGAGAAAATCAAAGCACACAGTAAATCCATCCTCTCCAACGAGGGTTACAAGACGTCCGGATTTGGTGAACAACCTACTCAACTGGACAATGTTTTTTGTTTTACCTGACTGTTCCGGACCCCAGTAGACGATTTTAAGAAAGATTTCGTTTCCATCTATGGTTTTCCTATCTGTTCCCATAGGTTGATTTTCCCCTCCTTTTTCCTTTCTACAGGGATTGATAGAGGTTATAGATATATCGAAAATTTGGACATAAATTATATAATTTTTTGCCAGATTTTCAAACCACAAGGAGGGGAAATGTTCGGAGCCTTTTCTGCGCTTGTTCTTATCTCTCCTTTTATTGTTCTTTTGGCTACTTTAGCAATGGGAGGAAGTCCTGAATTATTTTTCGAATCTTCCTCAGTTCTCTTTGTTATTGTTGGAACATTTGCAGCCGGTTTAGCTTCCCTTCCTCTTGACGTAATTAGAAGAGTCCTTACACCTGTTTTAAGGGTTATTGTCGATAAGAGGATAAATATGATGGAATTCATTAGCTTCTTGAGTGAGCTAAGCATCAGCTTCAGGAGAGACGGATTATTTGGACTTGAAAGAGTTGTTAATTCAAGGAAGGTACCATATCCAGGGATAAAAAGGGCTGTTCAGCTTGCAATGGAAATATCTGACATTAAGCAAATAAGAGAAGTCCTTGAAATCGAGAAGAAAACATATCTTGAGGACATAGACAATGCCATAAACTTTATGGAAATTCTTGGAACGTATGCCCCGGCTTTTGGACTTCTTGGAACAGTTATAGGACTGGTATATATGCTTGCAAATCTTAAGGATCCATCGACAATAGGACAGGGACTTGCCCTGGCTTTGTTAACAACCTTTTACGGGTTGATAATCTCGAACATGATATTCACTCCTCTGGCCTCCAGGCTTCGATATCTGAGATCTAAAGAGGAAGTCCTACTTAATCTCACGGAAAAAGCCATCATTTTCATGTTGGATGGACTTTCTCCGAGAATTATCAGAGATTCGCTTGTAGAATCCTTAATAGGTAAAAACAACAGCATTACTATTAAAGAGACTAAAGAGGAATCGAATGAAGGAAGAGAATAGGCATCCGTGTGTATTTTCTACACTGGGTCTTCTTTTAAAGAAATCCTAAACTCGATGACTTAGAATCAATATTATATTGGTGCTCCAACATCCCGTTTTCATCTTCTTTCCTTTCCTCCTGTAGGAGGAGAGAGAAAGGCTTTTTTAAAGGCATAAACTGAGGCTCGTGAGAACAGTTGGACAAACAACCCAAAGTAGCAAGTCGGACTGTTACAGAGAGAATTAACTGTGTTTCAATTTTTTCTTTCTATACACATTTAAACTTCTATAGCTTTTTTCTACTTCCTGGCGCATAGAAGACACTTTCTTAAGTAGATTGTCTTTCTGAAGCTTGTTAATGATTTCATCAACAAGTTCTATAGGAACTTTCAGGGTTTTAGCTATTTGCTCAGGAGAAAGATTAAGTTCTATATAAGCATTTCTTATGTCTTCTTCTCTGAATCTTTTTTCCTTACCTTCCTTGAATAGTGAATACTTTTCAGAAACCATGAATATCTTACATCCTTTGGCTTGAGAACTTATTCTTTTCAAGTCTACCTTTTACTTTTTGTTGTTTGCTTGTTATTCCCTTCCTTTCCTTACTATTAGGTGGCTCTTTCGAAAATTTGTTAGCTCTTAAACTTCTTACGGTCCTTCTTTTTCCTTCTTCTATAAAGAACGATGCAAAACCTCCAATTTCACTTATCTCCGTTAGATTTGTTAAGTAGCTCCTACGAATCTGGTAGATAGCTTTTTGAACTGTCTTATTGAAAAAGAGTTCTCTCCCCTCAAGATGAGGGGAGGAAAGAGGACTCCTACGGGTGAAGAATTTAAAATTTGCGGAGGAGGCAAGAAATATTTGATTTCTCATCATTTCTATTTCTCCCACATTCTACTCTCTGCTATTTCTTCCTCTTTTGAAAGCTCCTTATCCAACCATCTGATAGCAAAGAGATAGTGGGGGACTATGCCGGTAACTCCCCATATTATTAACGGATAGAAAAACCATAAGACCTCAGGGGTGTATAAAATGTTGGCAATTACAAGAATACTATTAACTACCACGTACACAATTAGATGAATAATGAAAGCTTTCCTCTCTTTTTCTTTTCTAACCTCTCTGTACGCTTTTTTATATTCCTCCAGTAGGTTCTTCATTTCTATATCCTCTTAAATAAGGGTTTCTTCCTAAAGAAGATCCCTCCCACAAGGGAGGGGAGGAGGCACTATGAGGAAGGAGAATGGGGAGAGGAAAATTTCTGTATTCTTGCTTGTTCATTTTTCATACTCCTGTCATGTCCTCTACAGATTCATCTATTGCATGTTTAAAAGCTGTGTGAAGAAGGTTACTGTTCTTAATTAACGTCAAATGACTCAGGATAGTTTCTTTACCAGGCAAAGTATGCACAGACAATTTACACGTTGAAAAAAATGTTCTCTCCCCTCTTACGAGGGGAGGAATGCTGAGAGTCACGGAAGAGGCGGTATGATGGTGGTAACTCCCGAGGGAGGAAGAAAAATCCATTATCTTTTCACAGTTTATAGAGCTTCTAATCATTATAGTGATTCCTCTGTTTTCTGCTCTTTCAATATCCTTACAGCTGAAAGAATTCTTTTTTCGGTCTTTTCTTTGATATGGGAGTGATAAAGGTCGTTGTTGCATACGGTACACCCCTCTATTATTCCTATGCTTTCCACTCCAGCAACTGACAGCTGGATTGTGGCAGCTTTCTTCAGGTCGAAGAAATATCTTCCGCTCGGAGTTTGCTTAAAGCAGGTTTTATATTCGACTGGAAACTTATCGTAAACTTCCTTCTCCACAAGATAGCAGTCTTCACAGATTGAAATTCCAAGTATTGCAGAAGACACTTTCGAAAATCGTTCTATGTACTTGACAGTTTTAAAGAGTGTTCCTTTCAGGATATTTCTCCAGCTTCCGTAAACAATTCCAACTGCTTCTTTCCCTATGATGAATACAGGTAGAGAGTCCGCTGTTAAAACCCCAATCCAGTGATTTGCTTTATCTGTAACGATTGCGTCGGCTTTGCGGTTCATTTCTATCAAAGTAGAAAAAACAATTTGTCCTTCACCTATGGGAACGGCAGTTAATACGGGAAATCCCTCAAGCTCTTTTACCTGTCTTCCATCAACAGGTTTCTTTGAAATGAATATCTTGTATTTCATTATTCATTCCTGGATTTAGTTGGAAAAAAGTCACAAAGTCCAGAAGTTTTGGCTTTTACAATAAAAGTCTTTAGACTTTCCTTTGCAGCAAGTTTAAAAGTCTCAACTACCCCTTTTCCATTAATGGCCTCAGCTTCTACTTCTGGATATCCCTCAAGTTTAAGCTCTTTTCGAAGATCCTCTACCGGAAGAGCAGTAGGTAGGTCTCTTTTATTGTATTGGACAATAATGGGTACTTCTCCAAAAGCTTTTTTGTGTTCTTCTAAAAGGCCTAACAGCTCTGAGAAGGATTTTTTGTTATCTTCCAATCGGTTTCTGTCTGAATCAACAACAAATACAACACCATCTGTACCCTGAAGAACAAGCTCTCTGGAAAGCTTAAAAGCTTCTTTTCCAGGAGCTGCAAGCAGTAGATATTTCACTCTGTAGCCATTCTTTAAGTTGATTACGGGATTGAGAAAATCAAAGTATATTGTAAATCCGTCCTCTCCTACGAGAGTTACAAGTCGTCCGGAATCTCTAAATAACCTGCTTAACTGAACAATGTTTTCTGTTTTTCCTGAATCTTCAGGTCCCCAGTAAACAATTTTGAGAGAAATTTCGTTGCCGTTTATGGTTCTTCTTTCTATTCCCATGATCTATTCCTCACGAAGGAATTGAAAACTATCACTGAAGACACTGATACCGGAATTTTGGAAAGAAACGGGTAGAGAAATTATTTGGCGTTCTGATTTGGATATCCCGTCAAGCTCTTGTGTTTCAAGGTCTTGGGTCGGGGGGGGGTAGATATACCACTTTATTTTTTCCATTTTCCTTAGCTTCCCTTAAAGCTTTGTCTGCCAATTCAATGCAATCTTCAAGTTTTGTATAGAAGTTACACAAAGTGGCACCTATGCTTATAGTTACTTTAACTTCTGGGTTCTCTTTAAACTTAATATTTTCAACGGCCTTTCTAATTCTTTCAGCTACTTTCATAGTAACTCTTTCAGATCCTTTGAATAAGATGACTAAAAACTCTTCTCCCCCATATCTGACTATGTCATCAACAAGTCTAATATTATTACTAATGACTTCTGCTACTCTTTGCAACACTTTATCACCAAAAGCATGTCCGTAAGCATCATTCAGTTTCTTAAAGTTATCTATATCCATCATTAAAACGCCTACAGCGTTTCTTTTCTTGTATCTATTAATCCTGAATTTAATCGATTCCAGATAATATCTGTTACCAAAACCTGTAAGGTTATCGACAAAAATAAGCATAGAAAATTTTTGAAGAATGTCTGTGGCTGAAATTATGCCTATCAGCTTTTTATCCTTATTAACTACTGGAAGGTGCTTAATGTTTTTTGAAACGAACAGTTTTATACATTCAGAAATAGGAGTACTTTCACGAATTGTTATCAAGTCTGTACCATCTTTCTCAAGAACTCTAATAGCTTCGAGTATACTGAGATCTGTGTAGTTACAGAGGATAAGCCTTATTATGTCCGATTTAGTTAGTATGTTAACTGGAATATTTTCATCGTTTACGACTACTGCACTACCTATTTTGTTGCAGACCATGAGGTCTATGACTTTCTTAGTGTTGTCGGAAAAAGTAACCGTAAACGGTTCATTGGTCATGAAATATCTAACTGGCCTGTCTATCCTGATATTTTGGTTCAGAAAAATCTTCATTCTTACTTCTACTTCCCCCTAATTCAACTTGTTAAATAAATAGATGATTATTAGTTTATCACAAGTTAATGATATTTTCTATTCCCTAAATATTCAATATACGTGATGCATACAAATACCTAAAACATACTCCTTCCTCTCTTTCTCTCTTTTTACTTCTTTTGGCTTAAAACTGTTGGTAGAGCTATCCTACCGACAAGGCTTCCATTATTACTTTCTTGCTTTCTTTTAGTCCGTAGCGATACTTTATGGAGTCAACGTGGAATAGCTCCTTAGTAAGGGAGGAAGCAGTAGGCCAGCGCATTACCTGTGAAAGTGTTTCCCTTGAAAAGTATGAAAAACTTTACGGAAAGGTGGTAGAGTTAGAGAAGGATAACGCTGGCAGATGGAAGCTCCTGCAGGCGGCAGAAAGGCTCGTAGATACGCTTGAAAAAGAAAGGGCTGAACTCAGTAAGGGAAAAGAGAAACTCCTAAGGGAGAACGAGGAACTCAAGAGAGAACAAGAGAGCTTAGAGCCTACTCGCAGGATTGAAAGGCTTCTAAGGCTGGCAGAAAAACTACCGGCAGAAGAAAAGGAAGAAGTTAAGAGACTGGTTAAAGAACTCCGGGAGAGTTCATAATGGAAGTAGGGTTCCGGAAAATTAGAGGAAATTGGTTTTTGCATTTTCTCCCAGTAAGAATCTCAGAGAGGCTGTTGGGAGAGTTTTGTAGGTCAACCTATGCCAGCTTATTCAGCTTCTCTGAAACTTCTTTTAGTTCCTCAATAGGCTCTCTTATAAGTTCCCTTCTGTAGTTTCTAACCTGTTCGTATATCTTGATGAAGTCTGATTTTTGGGCTTTTCCCTTTACTATTGAAAGGACATTATCCAGAACAGGTCCCATCATTCTTTGGTGTACCAAAGCTTTTTCTAAAGTTTTCAAACAACGAGACTTAAACTTGATGATGTTTAGTGCTTTAGAGAAAGACTCTCTTAAGCTGTATCCTCCAAACCGTTCTTTTCTCATTTCCCTTAGAAACTTAAGAGGTAGGGTTGAGAGTTTTAAAAACCGTTTGTATTCCTCAACTCTTTTTTTTTACCAACCTTTTATCGAGATGCTCAATTGTAAGTTTACAAGGTATTGTCTTCAACGGATATTTCCCTATCAGGTATGAAAAGTAAGCTGCTCCAAATCTCCTTGAACCCTCGGCAAGTCCAAGCATGAGATGACAGCCACACTTACCAGGAAGGTAAGTATAGAGGTAACAGTTTATGAAGCCTTGTTCTCCGTTGTCTCGTCTTATTTTGTAGCTATCATTGCTTTTTAGAAAATCCGAAATGTAGTCTGACTTTTCCTCACAGTTAGTGTGTCCAAAATCTTCCTTGCATTTCTTGTAAAGATATCCTTTTGCTAAAAGGCCAAAAAAGCCCAGATTTTCTGGGTTTCCAACATAATCTTCAAGACAATCAAACCTGGAATCTCCAACGCTGTCAAAGAGCGTCATAGGAACTTCTATTATTTCTTTCAGGGTTTTCCATTGAGTAATACCGTTATCGCAAATGGGATTGTTAAAAACAGAGTTTGTCTTTAGCATAGAATCCTCCCTAAATTGCTTTTTCTCCACCACTACTGGATTTATGAACTTTGCGAGAGATAAAGAACTTACTGTAAAAGTTTCTCCGCTGACTACGCATGTTCTATCCTCCCAGCGGAACCTAAAAGACTTTTACTCTTAGCTTATTAGCTCTGGCCAGTTCTAAAAGTTTGTGGTGGTGTAGATCCCAATAATTCCCGTATTCTATTATTGTTCCGTCTAAAACTACTATTTCAAACTCTTCTGCGAGGAAATCTGCCGTTTCAAATCCACAGCTGTGAAGCGTATAGATGTGTTTTCTTTGAAGATACTGTATAACTCCACCCTCAGGGTTTCTGATAACGGATTCTTCAAATCTTACTGTCCAATTTCTTGTTGAGATTGGTTCAATCCGTAGACATCGAGGACAGCCTATGAGTTTTTGCCTTCCATCGGATATACTTATAAAGTCCTGTGCTACAGAAATTTCCAGTTCATCTATCAATTTGGTTTCTCGTAGCTGCTGGGGTAAAAGGAGTATGGCTTTAAGTAGAGCTTTTGGCTGGGTTAAAAGTTTACCGTCTTTGTATGAGGCTTCTTCACCAAGCTTTCGACAATTTATAAACAGGTTTTCAAGCAGTTCTGCTTTTTTCATCAGATTTCTTTTGTCGAGTATATGGCTACTTGGTTAATTTTATATAATTAAGTATTCCGATTGGTTATAGTCAAGTATTGAAGTTAAAGGGAGCAAGAATTGTTATCTAAACGATTAAAGAAATTAAGGAATGTTTTAGGATTTACTCAAGAACAGTTTGCTGAGGAGCTTGGAATAAGTTTTGCTACTGTTAATAGATACGAAAAAGGAAAAAGAACTCCGGACGCAGAATTTTTTCAGAGGCTGGTAGACAAGTATCGAGTGAACTTGAACTGGCTTTTTACTGGCAAAGGACCAATGTTTTTGTCCAATTCTTATAAAGACATTGAATCCGAACTTTTTGAAATTCTAATGTCTCTATCCCCGGAACATCAGAAAAAACTTGTAGAGGTAATAAAAGAGCTTTCAAACATTCTATGTAAAAGGGACAGAAATGGATAACGACCGTATCTTTTTGTTTTCTCTTAAAAGCCCTTTTGTTCTTTTACCGTCTATTGTTTTTGATTTGAGTAGGATCCCTGGGGCTACCAGATATTCTATAGCTCGTTTAGTTGTTGCTTTTGCTCATCTTTATGCTTTGTCAAGCTCATCCAAAGGAGGAAGAATTTCTCTGTCTTACCAAGAACTCCAGAAAGTTCTGTCCTTGGAAAGTAAAGCTAAAGTGCATTCAATTCTGGCCTTTTTAAAAGAAAGGAAAGTCTTAGGTGGAAAGTTGGCAGATGGTTTTCTCACTTATGTTTATCTTCCTCCATTGCCTTTATTACCAAAGGTTTTATCCAAAGCGTTACCGTCTTCAGATATGGCTAACTGTTTTTTCGCTTATCCTGTTTTTACTACTATCTTGCCTATAGAAGTTTATGCAAAGGCTGTTTACCTTTACCTACTGTCCCTCTGGCAATCCAGTTGTGTCCCTTTGGAACTCTCTTTTCAGAGAGTAAAAGAAATTCTGAAAGTAAGGAAGAGACAGCTTACAGAGAGCCTTAAGCTACTCAATGAATGGAATCTTGTGAAGGTTCAAATTCTGGATTCCGGTTTTCTACTTTCAGATTTAAGTTTTCGATGGTCCAAGGAGCTGATAAAGAAAAGCTACGAGATGTATCCTGGACACATTTTCTTTCAGGCGTTTGGAGGGAGAAATGCAAGTTGACAGGGATTTTGAGAACTCTCTCTTGAACACGATTGCTGCACGGAAATTATCCTTTGACATTTTCATAGGTCTTGGAAGAGTTAAACGTAATGTAAGGATAAAGGCATTAGACATTGAAGAAAGACAGCTTATTCTTTCAGATCAAACGAAAGTTAAGCTTTCGGATATAAGAGCTCTACGATTTAGGAAGGGGGTGAAAAAGAAGTTTCTCTCGTTGCTTCCCAAACCTCTTAGAGAGTCCCGTTTTGAAGTTTTTCTGTATCCTCATTCTAAAGAAGGAATGGAGAAGTTCCGCTGGCATGGTTCCCTGGTGCATTATTTGGTTGTATCTGATTCAGAAAACGTTGTTATGTACACAAAACTTTACATTACAGCTTTTTCGTTTGTTAAACCGTATCCAGAACATTTGATTTCAGGAGATCTTCAATCTGTACCAGTTCTTCCCGGTAGATGGAGAGAGGATTTCAGAGAAATCCGGCGTCTTCTTTTAAAGAGCTCGAAGTCTCCGGCACTCTGCACGTTTGTTATGAGAGATGGTCGGGAGTTTACAGGAGTTCCTTCTCTGAGTGACTTCAGGAAGAACAAATATACGTTAAGGCTGTTTCTTCCTGATGAAAAAAATTCTCCCCATAAAATATTCCTTCTTGCTAACGCTATAGAAGATTTTTGGGAAGTTTGAGTTCTTTTCTAACAAGAGAAAAGAAAAACTTCTTTGTGTAATTCACTATGTTTTTTACTCAAGTTTATACGAGCTGTTGTATAAAACAGAAACCCTCCCTCACAAAAACAAACAACCCCAGCTCAAATAAACACCTTACATAATCCGATTTCTTTTTTAGAACTTGTGTTGTATAAAATTAAACAAACCAAATTGTTTAGGGGGTAACACTTGAAGAGTAACCGAGAAAAGCGAGTGGGCAGGAGAATCAGACCCGAAAGCCTTCGACTGGAGGAACTCCTTAAAGAGGAGATAAAGAAAGAATTCGCCAAGCACAATGTTATTCGCATCCTATGCGATGAAAAAGGGTGGTCCCGCTCTGACTACGACAGAATTTTTAAGTGGCTTGATAACTACAATAGGCGGGTGGAGATAGGACTTCTCATCGATGCTCTATGTGCAGTTGGAGCCGACTGGGAAGAAGTCTTCAAAAGAGCCTTCAAGAGAAGAGAGAAAGAAGTTAAAACTTAACAGCTTCTTCTATAAGCTCATTAGCTATTTCAAGGGCCTTCTGTTTTGCAAGTTCTACGATCTCCTTCTGATTAAATTGCTTCCTTATAGAGGCAACAAACGTTAGCGTTTCTTTTAAGATTAGCTCCCTTTCTGTTTCCATATACGTTAATCGGTCTATGAACCTCTTTATGTCAGGGGTTAACCCGTTAAGCACCTTGCCCCCGGTGAGCTGAGCTAATGCTAATTATATGCTGGCTTTTACGAGAATACTTGCAATCCTGTTTTACAGAAGTATCTTATTTTGGAAAGAGAGGTAAGGAAATGGACTTTTCAGTAGCTCAAGGCAAAACTGTATTAGTAGCCAAAAATTTTAAAAATTACTTAGCTAATTTGGAACTCCTTAAAACCCTGGAAAAAAAGTTTGGCATTAAAGCAAAGCCCTACAGTCCAGAAGCAGCCTTCAGAATAGTGAGAGGAAGGAAGCTACTGAACAGAGAGTATAGGCCGTTGGGAAAAGTTACTTTTATGGGGGACAAGGATGTTGGCTATGCTATTTATGCTGGAGGGAAAAGAATTGGCAGAGCAGTACTTATCGAAGGTGAACTATTGCTACACAGAGAAAAAGATTTAGAACCTGAAGAGTCCAGAGCAGTTGATAAGCTATTTGAGGATATTCAAAGCTTATATCACAGAACGCTGAACTTCGTGGTGACAGAAAAAATCACTGAAGTTACAAATCACTACTTTAAAAAGCTTGGAATGCTTCCGCTAAGACCGGAAAGGGGAGATTTCTATCTTTTGGAAGATTCTGAGAAGTTGCGGGACTTTATGAAAACAGTTGAGGACATGAACCTATCTACCGGAGCTCCCCCGTGCTTCATACTCCTCAAGCTTGAACCTTCTGCCATTGAGGTTATCAGACTATCCGTACAGGAGCGTCTACGCTCTTTATGGAAACGTCTGGAATCACCGGGAGAAAGCGTGTGTTTCTTCAACAACATCCTTATAGAGGCTAAGAGTCTTCTTAAAGGATTATCTACTGTTGGAAGGTATATTTTCACTGATGAAGAAAGAGAAATCTTCCAAAATGAACTTAAACTGCTTACAAAAACAGCTGAAGAGAAATCGAAGAGGGGAGGAGAATAGTGAAGAAGATTTTAGCATTAGCTACTGTAATCCTTCTCTCCTCTTGTAGCAGTGAGATAGTCAAAGAAATTAAAGCTTTACCAAGAGGCGGTAAACCAGCTCCTGAAGTTTCAACTGAGGAACTGAGCAAGATAAGGCAGAGCAACAGTATCAGGAAATATTTAAAGGCCCTCGGTTTCGACAGATTTGCATCAGTAGGCGATAACCTTACGATTATTACGGCCAGAGAGATTGATTCAGGAGTTGATGCAGTTTGGAATTACATCCCTGAGTTCTACAGCTTCTGTAAAGCTCACGGAGGAGATCTCGTTTCAGGAAAAGGCGTAGAAAGAGTTTCCTACTCCTCGGTAGAGAATAGCAGCACAAGGTTTCGTTATTTCGGACCCGGTAAGACCTTTAGATGTGAAGGTGGGAATTATCCGTTTCAGGTAGAGCACATCAAAGGTAGAGCCTGGAATTCAAGTAGTGTGTTGGGGACTATCTACGAGGCCATCCTTGTAGTAAAACATAAACCGGAACCTCTTGTAAAGACGGATTTTGGATTTTTCAGCAAGGACGTAGAACTTTTCCCGAAACTTAACCTTTCTGAGTTTATGGACAGGGAAAAAAGGGAGACTTACATAGTGGGTTACCTAAAACTCGGCTCTCAACGATGGAGAGCAAGGTTAGGAGCTAACAACCCAATGCCTTTCAGCATTCCCAAAGAGATGATTTACAGAATTGGTTTCCTCTGGCATGCGGTAGAGTACTGTCAACTCCACGGAGGGGAGCTCCAAAAGGACGGAAAACCGTTGGAAGTGTGGTTCGGCGAACTGGCTGAAAAAGACGGACTTTATGGATATCCCTATGAAACTTACGACGGAGCTGGAAGAAAAGTCATGAGATATCCTCTTAAAGGTTTCTATAGGTGCGTAGGAGGTGACCAGCCATTTGAAATGAAAATTAAGCCATACAGATTTGTAAATGACCAGTTCCAGTACGAATTTTTCCTGCAAGCTGGCAATAGTAATCTCTCACCTGGAACTTCGGAGAATGAGGAACCAACACCTCAAGTACCTCAGAGTCCTTTAATGGTTGGCGGATTGTTTACGAAGCTGTTTGCAGTTCAAGCAGCAAATGAGAAAATGGATCTTGTGAGAAAAAAAGGAGCTGTTTTATACAAAGCGTTCTACAACGGGGAAGATTCTCTGGGCTGTGAACTCGTCAGTGTTGCAGTCAACAACGCAGGCAGTGTTGAGGTGTATAACTACAAAATCTGTGATGGGAAACCTGTTCCTCTCGGCAATTCAGAACTCAACCTATTTGTGCCACCGGAAGTAGAAAAAGCAGAGAAAGCAGTAGCAAAACAAGCAGCAGATTATGGTAAGTTTTCAATGGAAATTAACGGTTATAAACTTATTGGAAAGGCTTTAAGAGACGAGCTTTTTTGTAAAGTTGAAGTAAGGGTGCTTCAGAACGGAAAATTAGTAAGGATAGACAAAATAGATGCTTGCAGGTAGGGAAAGTTCCCCTGCCCGCCCTTAAACGGAGGACAACGTGCTCTGGAAGGAAAAGATAGTTAAACGATTGGAAGAAGCTAAGGGAGATAAAACGGTAAAAGATTACATAGAAGAGCTTCGCAAGCAGGGCAAGGACGTATACAGCTATGGAAAATTTTGTGCCGTTGTATATGGTGAAAACATTACCCTCACCGAGAAGTTTTTAAACCTTCTTCGTGAACTCGGGTTTACCAAAGAAGAAATAAAAGGCATAGTAGTTGATGCCATCAAGTATCGTTACGGACTTAAAGAGAGTAAAAAAGAAATTAAAAAAGCTCTTGAGGAGGCCGCTTCAGTAGACCCCAATCAATTTATAAGAGAAAACGTTACAGCTCTGAGGCGTTTTTTCGACTCAGGGCAGCTCCATAGAATGAAAACAGAGAAGAAAAGGATGAGGATATCGGCCGCAATGAGAATTCATAAAGCATTGGGTAGAAAAGCTTTGCCTACGATTTTCAAAATGACCTTACCTGACGAGTATATAAGTCTATTTGCCAGTTAGGGTTAAAGCCTATAATGGGCTCGCTGATAGATTCAAAAGGGGATTTTTCTCATTGAAGGAAGGCTCCAGAAGAGGTTTGGGAATCTGAGGATGGCCAAAGAAGGAGCAGATTGTTATCGGAAACATTTACTTAAACCTCCCCAACCAGAAAAAAGAGGAAAAGGGAGGAGAGGAATGAAAAGGTTGTTAACTCTGTTAACGACTGCTTTTCTTTTTTCTTGTGGAAGTTCAGGTTACATTGCCTCTGAATACTCATCAAGAAGTGTTTTAGCCGGTAAGCCTACTGTAAAGCCTATTCAAGCTCCTATCGCAAAGCAAACTACTACCCAATTAGGAGCTTCTGTTGCAGTAAGCCTTGTAGGAGGAGCTCTCCTTGGTAAGTGGGCCAATGCTAAAAAGCAGGAACTTCTGAGGAAGTATTACGCCATATGCATGATAGAGCATAACCTTTCCCCAGAGTGGGAAGAAGGGTGTTCTTTGTGGGCTTCCGACGAACTGAGGGAGGTTATAGGTTTTCTCCATCGACTTAAACATGGTAAGTGCACTGAAAAGTGGTTTGGCATATTCAAAGGCTTTAGGAAGTGCTATGCAGAAGCTGTTAACGGTGTTAAGGACCTTCATGTTGATTGGAAGAACGAAGTCAAGAAGATTTTATATTACGACAAGCTCTCAGATTGTTTACCTGATCCAGCTGACGTGAAGACGGATGAGGAGCTCCTTGACAAGTACTCGTCATGCAAGGTAGAGGCTGAAAGGTATGTGAAAGAAGAATACCCAAAGATTATGGAAAAGGCAGGATATAAATAATAACAGTGACGGCAAAGGAAAAAGTCAACTAATGGCCGAGCAGACCTATGATTTTGGGATTAGTTTTTTAAAGTTCTTTCCAAGAATAGTTTGTATTTTATTTGCTTCCGTGGGAAATTCTACAACCAATAATACCACGTCAGCACACACTCAAAATAGATACAAGAACCTGTTTCGTTAGAGGAGTTTTGAACTTTCCGAAGCTAACTGTAATATCACTCAAACGGGTGGCATTCTCAAAAGATACCACTTCAAAATCACCCTCTCTAAAAGCTATGTTTATAGCTTTCTTAATCAAAACTCTCAACAGAACTTCTCTGAGCAGGAAAACTCCTGCCAAGTCAAAATGCTGCTTCTGGCTACCGTCAGACATCAACAGATGGTCTATATCCGGCTTAAGTATCAAAGCTGCTGTTCCATCTAAGGAAAAAATCTCTTCTGTATATCTCGCTGACGGTTTTAGAGCCTGATAGAGTGGAATTACTCTGCTGTAAGGAACAACAAAGGAAGAACCTTTCTTCTCTTCTCCGTTAAAGAGGCGAATCTTAACTCCTCTTTGATTTGGAGTCAGAGAAATGGTACATCCAGCAGAAGGAATCTGAGGTGCCTCTAAACCTACAAGAGCCGATATCAAAGCTTTTCTTACAAGAAAGACAGAAAAGGAGTGGATAGAAAGCCTTAAAGACAGAGGAGCAACTTCTTCCATAGTAAGACCGGAATCAAGGGGGAGAAAGACGTTATCTTTATTAGGAAGAAAACAAAGAAATTCTTTATCAACCCTAATTTCTCCCCCTGGAACAAACATCTGCTCTCCTTACAGCGAAGTAAATATATCTTTGTTGGCAAGTAACGTAACTACAGCCTTCTCGTAGTGACTGACAAAATTGGCAAATTGGTTGAACGTCTTTATCGGGAATTTACCTTTATCCCTGATATCCTGCAGTTCCTTAATCCTTCTACCGGCCATACTATAGAGTACTTTTATAAAGTCTCTTTGTTCTTCACTCATGTCTTTCCAAGGCAGTCCGCTAATTCCATACAGGCCATCTCTTATTAAAGCCTCAACATAGTAAGAAGCTATGTAATCCTTACTTCCTTCAATAAAGGTCTCTCCCACTCCCGGGAAATAGGCAAGAGTATTGAGCCATTTTAGAATGGGCAGAGGAGTGGCTCCTATAAATTGTTTTTCCTTATCGCTTAAAGGAGTATGGGTTTCTATCTTGTGCAAAATGCTATACATGTATGCCCTCACAAGTCCTGCAAATCCGGGGTCACTGGTGCAATAGGACTGGTAAGAAGAAGGAGCAGCAGAACAAAGATTCTTCATTACCGTGTATAGGTCTTCTTTTCCAGACTCATCTACTCCTCTAAACTCGCCAAGAGCATCCTTGTAATCCTTAATCCCGTATACGTACCTGATACCGGGACCATTTATGTGAAGGAGGTCAGCTATGTTAAGCACGGGGTAAACATATCCCACATCGTAAAGTTGACTGCTTCCAGGATCGCTTCCGGCTTCATCCGTCTTTTTACGAGAGATAACAACATCACCCACCAATGAGGAAATCAGACGAAACTGGGTCGCAGCCCACGAGTTACTCTTATCAAAGTCCTTTCCAAATTTCTTCTCAAATTGTTTGTAAAGCAGGTCTCCTCTTATCTTTGCTATCTCCTGCTGATACGCTTTCCCCTCGGACGTAGACAACCAGTCCTTCAAAGACTGGTTGAAACTTTTCAGAGCCTTATTGAGCGATGCGAAGAAATCATCAGCATTACCTGATTTAGCATTGTCATTCGTACTCTTCTGCTGCTCTGCTTCAGTCATTTTAGAGGAAAAACCAAATAAGTGAGAGACGAGAGCTTTACTGGCCTGGCAGGAGTCAACCCCCATTTGGTTAACAAGTTGAGCAGTAGTTGAAAGCTCATTCAGTACATTAGCAACTCCCGGAAGGAACTTCTTCAGGGCAATCTCAAAAGCAACCCCAGGAGCTGCCTGAAGAATCTGTTTCAGCCACTGAACTATCTGGTCCAGATTGAGATAAGACAATGAACCAAAAGTAAGGTCTATTCCGGAACATCCTGCCCTAATTTTTGGAGGTTGAAAGGTGATAAGGTTTAAGGTTGAGTGAGGCACTCTATAATACACAGAACCAAGCGTGATGTATCCCCTTTCCTGTCCTTGAACGACTTTCGGATTAGTCGTGTTTTTAAGAATGTCATCATAAGTCCCCTTTAAATCCAGAGCAGAAGCATTAGAACTGAAAAGGAAAAGAGCTGTTAAAGCAGTCAACAATTTTTTCATCACTTATCCCATAGTTGGTTTTCAATAGCTCGGCTAATTTCCTGCTCTTTCCTTTTCTCTCTAACCTTATTGAGAAGAGAAGCTATCTTCTCCAGCTTTTTAGGTATTGAAACTTCCCTTAGCTCAGGTTTCGCTTCAAGCTTCCAATCTGTGCTCTTTACGTCCGGCGGATGGCCGTTCTCAATCGTGTAGAGAATCTCGTAAATCGTCTTCTTAAGTGAGTCAAGCGTTATAAGACCATAAGAAACTGGCTGAATTAAGGGTTTGCCGTCCTTGAAGTTTGGAATACCCAGGAAAATGGCCGGGAAAACAGAAACCCCAAGCTTTTCCGCAAGGTGACCGTAATCTAAGCTACAGTCGGGAAACTCCTTTAAGCAGCCCCCAGAATCGGATAAAGCCAGAACTTTCCAGCCGAAAAAGTTCTGAAATCTCTTTAAAATCGGAGCTTGAGCTCTGCAGAAAGCACAATTCTCTTCAAAGAAAAAGTACAACCCTGCTTTATCCTTCCACTTTCGGAGCATCTTGGAAATCTTTTCTTCTCTTGCCCAAAAATCTACACGGCGGCCAAATGTTGACGGAGGATGAGAGACTGCAGGATTCCATTCTGGATGTTCTCTGAGGACCTTTTGCAAAGCTACCGTATAAGCTACTGACTTCCTCATTGCGTAGTTCTGTATAAGCAGGATGGTCTCGTAATCAGCAATGTTGGGTTTATAGAGAGCTCTTTCTACATATAAACTATAGAGCTCCCCTATTTGGGCTGGTGTCAGCTTTTCCAAGTCCTTCTCGGTCAGCCTGACCGGTAAAGACGCTAAGAGTTCAGCGTCTTTGTTTTTCAGCTCCTTGGGCTGTCTATTTTCTGCATGCATGAATTTCTGGACTTCTTTCTTCTCTTCTACCTTCTTCTCCGTTTCCTGGCCTTCCCTCTTCCAGAACCAGCCTGTCTCCTTATCTGAACCAAAAAAGCCACCGGCAAAAGAAGTTATTGGAAATATGAGAAAAAGGAGAAAAAGCAACCCCCTTCCCATAGTGTCCTCTAATACTTCTGGAGGTTTTCGTAATAGTTCTTAATTTTCTCAGGCATTTCATTCTTAAAGACGTTAAGGTCGTCCTTTATACGCTTCTGAAGATCCTCGTACCACTCAGAAAAGTCAATCTTTGAGAAGTCAATTCTCTGGAATTCCTCAGGCGTAAATCCCCGACAGTTTGGAGTCTTCGGCTCACCCCAATCAATACCAAGTTGTTTGCGTCCCTGCTCCTGAACGATTCTTGCAAGCACAGAGTTGAAGCAGCAGTAAGTTTTCTTTTTCTGCAGACATATTCCAAACACTTTCACCGCACAATACGAACCTATATAGTGACATTGACCATCCAATTTGCCCCATGACCTCAAAGCTGCGAGTTGCTTCTCGCTCTCTTTACAATATCCCAAACCGAACCAGGTCTTCGTTTTCTTACAGCAGTCACTAAAACCGGTCTGGAAGCCAGGTGGACGGCATCTCAAGTCTCTTCCATTAAATATGTAAACAGTTCCTTTACAACCTTCCCCAGTTACTTCTCCATCGTTCTTTTTATCGTTGGCTCCCTGAACGGTATCAAGATTCTGATAGCCATACTGCTCATCGGAAAGGTTCCTACACGAGTCAGAATACCTGGAACAGTAGTATTTACCCTTATAAGGCTGACACTTAATAGCAGCTCCGGCATTCCCTTCAACCTCATTGACATCATAGGGGCACTGGAGACGGCCTTTACTATCTCTGTAACACTCAACCATGTCAGCCGTGCAGAGTCCGTCTCCGTTATCGTCAACTACACACTGTCCAAGGAAACCAGCATCCTGATAGTTACTCCACACTATGCCGATGAACTTCTTGACTTCAGGATCCTCAAGATCAGGATCATCCTGATACCATATCTGCTGTTCAGGATTTGACAAACTAAAAAGCTGAAAGAACTTCTCAAGTTCATCCTTTTTAGGAAGTCTGCCGTTGGCTGTTTCCACTATCTGACCTACATAAGTAGGGGGAACATCGTACCAGCTCATACCATAAGCCTTATCCCCTTCATACCTCACGTACTTAAAAATGGAATAACCCGGGTATTCCGTTAGCTTGGCAAACTCTCCACAACCTATGCAAATCTTGTCTGTACCACACATAAAAATCTCTCCACCAACGCTGACACAAGCAGACTTGGAATCTATAGGACACTTAGGCTCCGCCTTTACATTACTGAGAGCATAGATGTCGTGTTTCTGGGACGAATTCCAAGAAATGTTGCAGCCAACACCAAAGTTTGCAGAAGACAGGTAAGAACACATTTTCTCTGCAAACTCTTTAGGTTCAGGATACGCAACACTACTTGTAAGTTTTTTCTTTATTTTCAAACAATGGAGGTCATCACTAAATTCTCCTCTCAGAGGATAAGCATCACTTCCCTTGCACCTGTCTTTTATCTTCTTCCAGCAAGTACCTATCCACTCAGATAAACTGTTACCCTGACCTATAATTACAAGCTCATGGGAGTTCTTTAAAGAGAAGTAACTTCCATCGCAGGCAGTACCTTCCAGTTTATAACACCTATCTTTCCAGTAATAATATCCGTTACGGCAGTAAATTCGCCCTTTGTCACTCTTTGAGGCTGAGGGATAATAAACTGTAGTATCCTCAAGTGTATAGCAGGCACTCCAGCCAGAGTCCGGATCACGTTTTCTCTCACCAGAAGAACACTTCGCCTCCGTACGGTAATAACAAACATCCCTACTACTGTCGTAACTCCAATCCGAGAAGCTACTGCCGTTCCTACAGGCATTTTCCTTATACTTAAGACACCTGCCCGACAAGGAATCATAAGAGTACCCGTACCTACCAATAGCCTCGTAGGAGCAAGCATCTATCGTCCTTTCACATCTATTGGTGTAACTGTTGTAAGAGTAACCATAAGAACACGACGGATATACAGTTTTTATACAAGAACCATAACTGTAGCTGTATGAGTATCCAGAAGGACAGGCACTCGTAGCATATTTCCTGCATATACTTCCGTAAGAGTAATAGCCTGACGGACATGTCTTAGAAGTGAAACAGTAAGAAGCATTACTGTCCTCACTACACCAATTCTTTTTGCATCTTCCATCCGGCTGCTCTGTAGTACCGGAAGGACAAACCTTATCAGCAGTATAGTAACAGGATCCGCCGTACCTTACTGTTCCTGCAGGGCAGTAAGGAGAAACCGTCTTAACGCATCTATCAAGTGAGGTGTTCAAACTATAACCACTGGGACAGCTGGCTTCCAACCAACCCTTACAGGTTCCCCCAGAAAGCTGACCGTGAGGAAGCGGACAGTTAGGTAGTACCTGATAATAGCACCTGTCTCCCCTCCTATAGTCACCACTATCACAAAGAGGAGCTCTTGTAGTTTCACACACATAATCAGCTTTTGGCGGCTTTAAAACTACGTAACTCCTACCATCTGAAGGACAAACATCAGGAGTTATTTTTAACTGTAAGTAGCAGTAATCACCAAACCTGTCTTCATCTAATCCATTAACAGAACCTTTATAACAATCAGCTTTTTCTTTGTAAGTAAAGCACTTACCCTCAAAGTCCTTTCCATCTCCCTGATATAGCTCTACCCAGCCCTCAGGACAGAGAGGAGAAAACTCCTTGAAAATCCCATCATCTGTTATCTTTATGTCTTCGGGAATCTTCGGTAGAGAGTATTTGGGAAAACCCACACATTTGCCTGAACTCAAATCAAGATACGCACCCGTGGGACATTGAGGTTTCTTTACACAGGCACTACCATCTGAAGACACTTCATAACCAGCAGGGCAGGAGTACCCCAAATCCTTCTTGCATTTTTTGTCTGAAGAATCGTAAAAATAACCAGAAGGACATCTGTTGGGTTCTGCTTTACAGTAATCAATACTGCTATCATACACGTAACCTTTTGGACAGATTATCTTCTCCGCTTTAGCCTGACAGTACAAGCCATTTTCCATCCAACCAGTGGGACAGTATCTTACCGTTCTGTATAAGTCAACATAACCGTATGTAGCGAAAATATTACAACCGTCCCTGTCATTACATCCTATATGGTAAACAACCTTTACCTGCGTCCCTTTGGGAAGCTTTCCAGAATGAAAAGACTTCCAGGAACTATCCCCGGGTTTTTTGACCTCTATAGTAGCATAGGCATAAGAAGGTTTGTCATGCCCATAAGATTTCTCACAAAGATAATATCCCGCATGAACATCAAACCAAGCGCTTTCTATATCAAACGGAACAGTGTAAACAACCTTCTCATAAGTATGTTCTCCGTAAGGTACCCACTTTCCCCCTTCAAAATACCATCCACTTGAACCACTATAGCTCCCTCCATATCCTCCGTTAGAGTTACATTCACCTACCCTCGTTTGGGTTAGATTAATCTTCTGAACAAGTTCATCCCTACTGGACTTATAGGTTTTACAGACCTCCTCCCTCTTGTCGTACCAGACATATCCGGGAGCATCTGGGCAGGTAATTTCTGCCTTGGAGATACAAGTGTCATAAGAGCCGTCGTAACTACCACCCTTAGGACAAGTATTTGATGGATTAACAATGCAGATTCCGTTCTTTATTTCTGCTCCCGGAATTCCACACTTCTCAACCAGATTTATTTCACAGAGGCCTGAAGAATTTATTTTTGCTTCAGAAGAACCACAGTCAGGATTATAGTAACACTTACCGTCCGCCCCAACAGTAACGCCTCCGGACCACTCCTGACATGACGAGTTGGCCTTATCTAATTCGTAGTAAAGCCCTTCGTCTTCCCAAAGAGCAGGATAAGGTATCGTATCTCCAATCCAATCACTTTTTCTGTTTGATTCAAAACCCTTAAAGTAAGGAGGGTAATCTTCTTTTGACCTGAAAAATCCAACCTCTCCGGGAGTAAGAGTTGAGTAATCTATCCTGAAACCCTTTATCTCCTCAAAACTACCCCTGTAATCACGCTGATAAACCCCAAAAGCATCATCGGACGAAATCCAATAACCTATTATGCCTGTCTTTACAGGGTCGTTACCTACGTACAAATCACCGGTATTAAATACCGTCTCATAACTGCCCTCCCTTCTATAAAGGGAAGATGAAGCCTGAATCTGGTCAATGTTTCTGGCCACAAAGGCACCATAGTAAATCTTGCCGTTCTCCTCTGTCCAAGCATGCACTCCCAAAGCATTGTAAGAGCAAAGAGCTATCTGTTCAGAACAGAACGGCTGTTCTGCTTTCCCACTCTCTATCGTGAATTCAACCCACTCATAAGGATCAGTTGAAATCCTATGGAACGAAACTTTAACGTCGTATTCATAACCAATCTTATCCTGGTCCACAGGTTTATAGCCGAGGTCAACATACTTAAAACTAACCTTGTCGGTACCATGCTGCCTGACAAGCAAAGCAATAACATTGGGATTTATCGTGGCTCTGAAACTATTCCAGTACTTCATCTGTAACGGAGCAGAAACCGAGTAAACTCTACCATCAGGATAGGCAAAGGAAATCTCAAGCTCTCCCGAACGAACACATAATTTCAGACTACCATCTATAAAACAACCATCCCCATACGGACGCAAATAGCCGGAGATCACAAGTCCTTTCTTAATCCTCAGTTCTACACCATTTCTATCCTCTTGTGAGTAATCCCAACTTATAGGTGCGTTGTATATTAAAGCTCTTGCATCGTAGCATCTCTTCTTACAGAAAGGTACGTCAACGTTAAGATCCTCACTTTCGTTCTTTCCAATAAGAAGCACCTTAAACCTTTTGTCCATGGGAAGAATTTTTCCGTCACATTCCCATGCTTTTCCAACACCAGCATAGGTACACAGCTGGCCAGTATAGACACTTACAGGACCCTCTTTAACAAGGATATAGTCAAAAGTAAACAATTCTCTTAACCTTGACGCATCTATCTCGTCATAGCTTGCCACGTGGAAATTTTCACCCTCTTTCTTCAGGTAGTTTTCAATACCTTCAAGGTCATCATAAGAGTAATAACCATCCGTCAGAGCATATAACTGGTCTCCCACGTTCTGGATATAGGAAGTAGTAACTAAAATTTCTTCGGAATAAACAGGAGAAAGTCCCAGAATAAATACTGCTGTTGCGACAGAAGCCAACCTACGAAACATTGTTCCCCTCTCTTATTCTTTAGAACAAATAATGTCGTGAGCCATGTTATCCATCATTTCTATGGTAGAAGCTGCCCTCCAGGCCTCATCTGAGGTGTCGCAGTAGCAGTCCTTCACTATTTTTTCTCCCGCACCAACAGGACATACGAGCTTCAAGCTGCCGTCTCCATTCACCTGCTGTTCACAGGCCCTAAACTCATAGGTAACTTTTTCTTCTGAGCTGGTGTCCACTTTATTAGGTTCAGACTCTCCTCCACTCTCATAACTATAGGTATCCCCATGGGATTCCATCCTGGCATCTCCCTTAAGAACACGAATCTGCCTGCCCGTTATGGCAACCTTACAGATATAAACACCTTCCGAGTCATTGACAGAACAGACTTTATAAGGTGCATTGGGGACTGTTGCAGAAGCTTCCATCTGACATTCCGACTCACATTCCTGCATGGAGGAATACATCTTGTTATTCGCATAGCAAACCCACCTGCCGTTGACTTTTGCACAACCTACCCGGCCAGAGAAAGCAACTTTGTTCTCCTTTAAGTAAGAATGTTCCTTGATATAGGTTCCTCTATTAATGGCTTCATCTATATTCAGTCCCTCTTCTTTGGGGCAGGTATAAACACGCTTTATGTAAGTCCATCCTCTGGGGAATTCATAACTTCCCAATTTGTAGAACTGACCGTCCGGAGAAACAGCAGTTATTTCTTCTCCGTTCATACAGACTTTCCACTTTAGGCCCATGTTAGAGGACCTAAACTCATAACAAACAGGCTTGTTGTAGTAAGTAACAACATGATAGTTTGAAACCGTTTTGACGCAGTAGTCTTCCCGAACACCGGAGTAGTTAGATACAGGAGGATAAAAACACACCCACTCTTCCTTCAGCTTACAGTCTTTTGGTATGGCTTTACAGCTGTCAGAATGACTAACAGAAACATCAGGTATCTCTTTTACATAAGCCCAAAAGCTTCCTTTTCCAGGACCGTTACATCCTCCATTATTCCAGACAGCGAAACTTACCTGAGTACACCCAGAAGGTTGCCGAACATTAAAACCGGAACAGCTGAAGGCATTCGTTCCTGACACGCTACACTCGCAATTTCCTGCTTCTAAATCACAGGTAAGGCTTCCTTGTTGGTTTTCTGTATCGTCACCATGAACATTGGTATGAACCAGAGTTTTTCCGGCCACAGTAAGATCTTCGCCAACGTCATCGGCAACGCTCCATTCAACTCCAAACTTTCCACACAAGTAGTAGGACCAACCAACACCACACTTAATACCCAGATTACTTGCCAGATAGCACCTGTAAACAGATCCATTTTCCTGTTCCATACCAATGCAAGCAGTCCCGGCAAGTTCCTTACCGTTTAGAAAGACCATTTTCGTGTTTATGGTCTGGCCAGAACCGTTAAGGTAGTTGGTTATATTGCACTCTTTCTGTATGTTCTCTGAACTGTAGGGGTTCTCTTTATAAGCCTGGACTGCCTCGTTGTTCTCAAGTTTCAGGCGAAGATTATCCTCGTCTCTCATCTCCGATTCAGAAACGGATGTAGCCTCCACAGCCTGAAAATCTCTTGTTGCGGTTGGGAAGCTAACCACATCAACAAAGTTGCGGTTCGAATAGTCAAGCATCTTCGTAAACTTATTCAAAGCCCACCGCAGCCAGCTCTCATTCCAGTGGAAATCGCAGGTCGACTCCGAAACGCAAAAACACGAAATCAACTGCTGGAAGGAATCAGCGGAAGAAACCTGACCATTTTCAAATAGATAATACCTGCAGTTCTCCCACTTTCCAAGGTCACAAACTACGTAACCGTTCTCACATATTCCTGAAACCCTTGTATTAACTTTTCCCGGAATGCTAACCCACAATTCTCCATTAGATACTATGAGCTTTATGTAATCCACCTGCTTGCCGCCAGATTCAACAGCAGCGTCAAACTCCTCACCACTTTGCGTTTTCAGTTTTGTTTTTCCGGTAAGAGCTCCTGAAAACGAAGACATGTTGTTCTTTAAAAAAGAACCGAAACTCTCAGCCGTCCTCTTACCTTCCTCGGACGAAGTACCAGCCAAGGCACTATCAAAAGCTAAAAGCAGCAATAAAACAGCCAAAAATCGCACCTCTTTTCTCCTAATCAAGTTCCCTTAACATGCGTTTAAGAAACCTGTTTTCCGTCTTGTCCTCCACAGCTCTAAGAAAGCCAAAAACTGAGTATCCGCATCCAAAGTAGCTTTCAGAACAGCTTCTGTTAGTGAGCGAACTAAACTTTGTCAGCAAAAGACACGGAACAGAAGAAACACGATACTGCCTAAAGAGAATTGGGTCTATGAGAACCTGCACTTTCTTATCCTTTAAAACGTTCTGCAACCACAGAACAGTTTTCATAATAGAAGGCTTGCCGTTATCTTCCAGAACACCGCGCATAACACCATAAGGAACAACATAAAGCTTTCCCCATTTATCAAGCTGCTTGCTAAGGAAAACATCCAGATCATCAATGTAAAGCTGAAAGTCCCTCCCCATGCTGGAACTCATGAAGACAACTAACACCCAAGGTTCAGAATTCCCTTTAAGCGAAGCTCTCTCATAAAACTCTAAGTCCTTCTGGCTGTTTGTATTGCCGGCCTTACCGGTCCAGCGTATTATTTCCTTCGTGGCGTTGGATATCTGGTCCATAAACCCCTGACTTTTTACTCTATCAACCATCTCCCTAAAGTCTATCTCTTTAGACATTTCCAAAATCCGCTTTTTACGGAGTTCAAATTTCTTTTTCAGCTCTTTAAACTCCTCGGAGTTCCCATAAGCAGACGCCTGCTTTTCTAAATTTCCAACAATGCTCTTAACATCAACCGCCGAGCCATTATCACCAGCATAAGCATTCAGCGTGAGAAAGAGGAAAATCAGAAGGCGCAACAATCCCTTTTCCTCCATATAACAAACGTATGATAGGTGTCCTTCGTAATCGGCTCCTTCAGTTCAGCCCACCAAATCTCATCCTGACCTACGGGAACACACTGAAAATCCCTTATGGGCTTAGCAAGCTGGTACTTGTATTGTTTTTTAGGAAAAATGAAGGAGAAACCGAGTCCACATAAAGCCTCAAGACCGGCAGTTTTCTTTGCTACAAAGTCTCTATGGAGCATCGCATTGACTTTTGCAACAGCTAAAGCTGCGGAAATAGTTGGACTATCCGTCTCTGAGATTGCTTTCGTTAGCGGATACGTCGTTCCCCAGTTCCCAGCACACCAGAAAAGCGGAGTTAAACCAAACTGTCTCGTTGCAGTCATGGCTCTATCGGGTAGACAGGCAAACTCTGCAATAGGATTGGCAAACAGGATTGTTTCAGGATAGACAAACAGGGCAGTAAAGTCATCATTCCAATTGGGGTCAAGTTCTGAAACATAACCGAAGTCTATACCGGTGTGTTCAAGACAGATAAAGTCCATTGCAATGCTGAGCATCTCAAAAACCGGATAGGCTATCCAGTGGACCTGCCATTGATAACGAGGCTGGTTTACTGCGTTGGAAGATTCCGTTCCACCTGCAGGAATCTTAGCTATGGAAAGGTCAAGGCAAAAGTCAGGAAACTTCCACGGCTGCTGAACCGTCTCAGCTATTCTGGCAGCCTCCCAAAAGGAAACAGTTATCCCTATCCGGGGAAAAGGAGTCATGCAAACGCAGATGGGAGAGTTCACATCAGAGTAGTCTATGTTGTTATACCCAAGAGTTACTTTGACTCCACCTATGCGAATAGGGAAAAGACACCACCAACAGACATCAGTTATAGGATTGAAAAAATCGCACGAGTCGCTCTTTGCAAAACTCCTGCCTGCAGGAATAAGTAAAGTCAGACATAAAAGCAGAGCAACCAACTTTTTCACTTTTTATTCTCCTCCTCTTAAACAGTTTAGCTTTTCTTTAGCCTTCCTTAGTCTTTGACAGTTTTTAGACCACATATATCAACCCTCTTGGTCTCCAAAGAAGTTTGCTTTTCGTATACCCAACAACAAAGTTGTCTGAAAACTTTGTCCTTATTGCTAAACCGCTCTTTTTTAAACTTCTCACACAGCCGATTACTTTTCCCTTCGTTTTGTGATAAGCACCTACAAGGTCAAAGTGTCTAAATCCTCTGTATTCATCATGCTTTTTAGTAGGATTGTTTATCTCTGGTCTTCTTCTTCGTGGAATGATGAGATAAACGGGAGAAACTATCTTGTTGCAGTTAAGCATTGCACAAGCGTCTGCATAGTGGTCTTTCGGAAGTCCAAGCTTTTCTCTCCTCTTCTTCGTTAGGTAACCAAACGTTATCTCTACTTCCTTAAATTGTTCCTTTAGCTTCCTATATAACCACAACTTACCTTGCTGGACTACGATAGGAGCTTTCAAGGAAAAAATGTTAGCTGTTATCTTTATCCTTCCTTCGTGAACAGCTTTATGACAGTCCTTACAGAGAGTAATTCCGTTCTCTACAAGGTTAGTTCCTCCTTTACTTCTTGGAATTATGTGGTGAGCTTCAAGGTTTTCCCTGCTCCCGCAAATTTGACAGGTATAGTTGTCTCTTTTAAGAACTTTCTCCCTGAAATTCTTACCCTCGTATCTCTTCTGCTGGTATTCTGTTCCCGTAAGCTTTCTTCCAGCTACTATTGAGGAAATGTCAAACTTAACCTGTTCAATAACTACTTTGGTGATGTTAAGAATTTTTCTAAGGTCGTTAAGAACCCTCAGAACAACCTCTTTCCTGTATCTAATGGAAGGAGGTAACCAGTCTTTTCCTCTTCTTCTGTTTAGAAACCTTGCGGGTCTATATCTCAATCTCTTTCTCCTATTCTTACGATACATAGCTCTTTCCTTGACTTTTCTACTCACGTCTTGTCTTAACCTTACGTTAGCTACAAAGACAACCTCTTCCTTTCCCTTTACAGCAATTCCTATCCACTTAGCTCCATCGTCAACAGCAACAGTAAACTCTCCAACGGGGTTGCTAACAACTCTGTTTAGCTGAATTGTGAAGGGAATCATCCTGTAAACCTTTGCTTTGCCCTTTTTCAGCAACAACCTTGCTCTTGCAGGAGTGGTAGGTAGAAGAGGTTTACCATCTGCATCTACCACAAAGACTTTCACCTGTTTAGTTTTCAGCATTTAAGCTACCTCCCACGAAGGGGTTATACTGCACCTCGGTGAAGTCCCGTAGTCTCTGATAGTGGTGGAGATGTTCACCAACACCGTCTCAGGTTGGGTTTCGTTCCCCACCACCGACAGGGTCCGGGACTGGTGCTCCATCCCGGAGTGTCTGTCCTTACGGACAACTACGGGACGTAGGTAGCGGGAGAGAGTTACTCTCTCCTCTTCACCTCCTACCTTCCTGTTCGGTAGGTTCAGCTTATCCCTCAACGGACTACCTCCACCTCAGACCCACCTAAACCGTGAGAGAAGCTCATAGAAGCTCACGGTTTAGGGAGGTCCAAAACCTTTCTTATGTACCAGGAAGGGAGCTCCTCCACTTTCACTACAGGCTTGCCGTCCTTTTTTACAAAAGAGACGAGAGACAAGCTCTTGCTAACGCCAAATCGCTGAGCTACAGTTTTAGTGAGGGCGTAAACAGGGTAGAGTTCTTTTTTTATGAAGTCATGAATTTCCTTTAAGTCGGAATGGCCATCGGCAATCAACGTTATTAACTTGCTTTTCTCCGTTTTCAGTAAGTACTTAACGAAGTCCCGCTGGTCCTTATTCTCAAGATTGAAGAAAACGTAAAGTCTTCTGGACCAAACAGCCTCTGGAACTTTCTCCAAAGGGTTTACAGCTGTTCCTTTCGGGTAAAGGACATTCCCGTAAGCATCCTTGATATCAAAAGGCAGATACCACGTAGGGTCAACATACCTTATCTTGTGCTCTTTGGCCTCCGTCAGCACGAAACTATCTATCGGTTTATAGCGATAAATACGCTCTTTTAAACGTTGATTCACAGCATCCCAGTCAATTTCCTTAACTTCCTGCTGGATAACCTCAAGCATGTCCCTTTCAGCTATCCGATAGGTCCTATTAATAGGTTTCAAAACATAAGGAGAACAGATTTCGTAAATCTGTTTTGCGAAAACATCACGCACACAAAGCAACGCTACAATAAGCGCTAACACCAACCCCTGCAAATTCTTCCCTGAAACATAGTTTTAATTAAAATTATGCCAAAGAGAACAGGAGGAGAACAAATGTTCCTCTTTGAGAGGGAAGGCGTAGAACTGCACGTGGAAAAGTCTGCAGTGAGGTTAAACAGCGGCATTGAATCCATAACTATAGAAATCCCTGTCCTTGTCTTTAAGAGCTTTTTATTCAGAAGTTTCTCAGCCGGGGTCAGAACCACTTACGGAGATGCCCATAGCTCTATGTACATATACAAAAGCCTCAACAGTAAATACGAGAAGCTCTGGATAAAGATTACCAATCAGAACAACTCCGGAAGCATCTATTTCTTCAGGAACGAATTATCAGGTTTAGCCCTAAGACTCAGGGAGCTCCATAACGATAAAGAAGAAATTAACATCTGTCAGGACCAGATTAGAGTCACCAGGAACAACAATATTGTCAACATAACAGACCTGAGAAACGGATACTCGTATGAGCTTTACGACCAGGAGAAAGACGTTCTCTGGGGAACATTACTGCTGAGACTTTACGGAGTCCAAAGTGATGGAATATTCGGCGACCTGTCCATTCAAGGAAACATTTTAAAGTTTCCCTTTTCAGCCAAGAAAAAGAGAATACTAAACCCGTTTAGCTTGGAAGACGCTGCAAAACTAACTGCAATTCTTTAGAGGAGAATTTCATGAGTGTAGAAATTTATACCTACGGCTATGGCGACCTTATGCAGACAGCGCTCAACGCCATAGCCGCCATAGTTTCATCATCAAATTTCAAGGGAATGCTCGCAACGGCAATAGCCCTATACCTCGCAAGGGTCTTTTGGAACACAGCCCACGGCAGATATGTTGACTTTGGGAGAATCCTGAAGAACATAACACTGATAATTGCTTTAGCCCTCTCCCTCACTCAAATAAAGGACACCGTGATAGTAACAGACAAAACAACTCCAAGCCTTTCGGGAATAGTTGATAACATTCCCATAGCAGTCTACTTGCCGCTGTGGTTTTCAAACAGAGCCGAATACGTCATAACAAGAACTTTTGAGACGGCGTTCTCTCTCCCTGACGGAGTTTCCTACAACTCAGTAGGCTACGCAGGAGGAGTAAAAAACCTGAGAGACGCAGCCTACTATATCAGGATAGAAGACGCTTACCTCAAAGAGTCCCTTGTCCAGTTTTATAAGGACTGCGTATTTGCAGCTCTTATCGAAGGACTCATAAGCCCTGACCAAGTTAAAAGAGATACCGTAAAGAACGTCATAACAGCAGCTGCATCTGCTGAACCTTCAAGAACCACAGTTTATTACAGCTCATCTTATCCTGACGGCGTTTCTAAAACCTGCGAAGAAGCCGCTGGGTTAATAAAAACCGACCTTGATAGAGACAGGGACAAAGCCTTTGCTGACCTGGCCAAAGTAATGGGATACGGAACCAATACAGCAGCCTTAGAGTCCGTTCTCGGGAGCGAGCTCCAATATTTTACGGGAATATCCTCAAACGCCAAAGATGCTGTATATCAAGAAGCTCTCCTAACAGTTTCCCATGATGCCCTCATAAGGAAAGCAGGAGAAGCCGGCCTTGACCCCAACCAGCTGGGACTAACTGTAGCAACAACAAAGGAAAAACTGTTCTTAACTAACGCATCTATGGGAGATACCATCAGGGCGTTTTTGCCGTACATAAGAGCTTTCCTTAACATCCTCTTCGTAGCCGTAACTCCCATACTAATTGTCATCGGTATAGGGATGGGCAGGCCTCTTCAGTACATCGGGACTGCCGTAATGCTTGCTGCCTTTCCCCTTTTCTGGGGCATGATAGGTTCCGTTATCAACTGGATAATTGCATCTCAGGTTAACGACCTTGCTCAGGTTATAGAGACTACCAAGTACTCAACCGCTACCATAAACATTGAGAACTATCCGGTTGTCGTATCAGCCTTGAAAGAGTGGCTCACAATAGGCGGATGGGCGTCCTCTCTGATTATCATCTTATCACTTGCTCTGTTAACAGGAAGTACATACGCCTTTGTAAGGTTCGCAGGAGGCTTTGCCTCTGGAATTGCGGGAGCTGCATCATCCTCTGCAGCCGGAGCTGCTACTGGTAACCTATCCTACGGCAACGTAAGCGTAGGAAACACTTCTGCCAACAATTTTTCAGCAAATAAATTTGACGACACTTCCATCTTCAGAACGGGCCAGCAAATCAGCCAGCATAACGACATAACCAGGACTCACGACAGAATCTTTAGTGACAGAGACAGCACCATTTACGACCACTCCACGACCTTTAGAAACGGAACTAATGCCTCAATTGATGGACAAAGCATATTCGGAACAAAATCCTATTCTTACGGAGGCGGAACAAACTACAGTGATCAAAAGCAGGCCGGGAAGGATAATATCTACAACCACCAGAAAAGCAACGGAACCGATACATCAAAGCAGGAAACCTATTCTCTACAAGATAAAGGCTCCAGTGCTGTTAGTGGAAATGAAGCATACAGACTCTCTCAGAATGCAAACTTCAACCTTAACGGGACAGAAAATCTCTTAGGAGGAAACCAAAAGTCCTACACCTACGGACTCAACAGAAACAGCACAATATTAGACGGACAAGGTTTTGGAGACAGCCAGAGAGCAAGTGATAAGACTTTAGCCACTGCAGATGGAGGATTAGGTTGGAAAGGAGGTCCAGGAAGCGGAGGAGCAGGAGGATCCTCAGGCCGTTTCCCAAGCAAAGGAGGAAATCCTTACCTCCAAGCTCTAAAGAAACTTTCACCCGATATCAATCTTAACTTAGGAATCCGAGGGATTAATGACCGAACCTATGAGAACCATGTTTCCCATGACGGAAAACTTAATAACCAAATAGGAGACTCAGAAAACACAGCCATCGTTGACCTATTTGCCAAGAAATACGGATTTAACGTATCTGGCGGAATAGGGGAAACAGGGAATCACGACATATCCGGTTCAATTAACTTCAACAACGAAAAAGCTTATCTCGCAAACACATCAACAGCCAAAGTCCACAGAGGTCATGAAGGGGATTCCATAAGCTCCACAGCAAGAGTTGGTTCAGGCGCATCTGTAAACAGACACTATAATGAGGGAGAGAACAGTACATTCCAGAAAGCCCTTATTCCAAGCCTAATTGAAAGGGCAAAACACGACCAGCTCTTTGCCAGTAGACTAAACCAGCTTATAAACACCGCCAGGACATACATCTCTGAAGACGCAAGAAGATTTATAGACATACTGGAAGACTCAGGCCAAAGCGACCAAGCTAAAGCCATATTACTCGGAGTAGCTGCTACAAAGAGTCCGGAAATAGCCAACGAGTTGGTTCAACTGGCCCAACAAAACTACAGAGATGTAAAAGAGCATGTAGAAGAAAAGATGAACCTCGTCGCAGATGAGGTTAAAACAAAAGGCGAACAGATAGATCCTAACCATTTTGACCCTCAACTGAAGGAGAAAGTTGTCAAAGGTCTCTACGACACTTCCAGGAACGCTCAACAGCTGAAAGAAGAGGCTCAAAAGGGAGTAGCTAAGGTTCACGGAAAAGCAGTAGCACAGGTGGAAAGCAGCAGAGGAAAAGCTTTAGCGAAAGAAGGTACAGTTGACCAGGCTCACAATGCTCTTACCAGAAGGTATAGCACAGAAGTGAAAAAGTTCCACAAGGAATTCAACAAGCACGAAGAGAAAGCGAACGAAACCCCATCCACGCTCCGAGCTCTCCATAACGCTGCCCAAACTAAAGAGTTCAAAACGGCAGCGGGAGCTATAGCAGTCCAGAAAGCGTACGAGGCATATAGAACCCTCGCCGAAGCCAAAGCAGCAAAAGATGTTGCCGAAAGATTAGCCAAGAGAACCAACATCGCCGATGTGCATGATTTATTCAACATCGGAAAGAAACAAGCCGCTAAGGATGCTATAAAGGATACAGTAGTTGATATGGCTAAAGGATTTGGAAAGTGGCTCGCCAGAGGAGCCACAGCAGCTGGTGGTGCTTATTTAGGAGCATTAATTGACGCTGAACCAGCAGGAGAACAAATTGTCCCTGTCAACAGCATGAACGACCTAAAGAACTTACAACCTGGGCAAGTTGGAAGAATAGGAAACTACTATATCAGTCCTCTACCTAACGGAAACTTCCTCGTAAGCAGCGAGAATGACCAAGGAAAGGAGCTCTCTCTCGCTGAAACAGCTCAGCTGGTGTTGATGGACAAGGATAAACTTGAAAAGACTGGCTCTACAAAGCTTGTTTTAAGTCCACAGGCTGCCGAAAGACTTAAAGCTAAGCTAATTGAATAGTTGCAAATTATCATGTATCTACATAATTTATACTTCAAATCTATAGGGGAGAAAGAGCATGTTTACTAAAGTTCAAAAGTGGGGAAACAGTTTAGCTGTAAGAATACCTTCTGCGTTTGCCAAAGAAATTGGTCTTTGTCCTAACGCGGAAGTAGAGTTACGACTTGAAAATGACAAGTTGGTAATTATTCCCAACAAGAGGAAGCAGTTAGAAGAGTTGTTAAAACAAATAACTCCTGAGAACGTACATAGTGAAATTAATTGGGGTGGAAGGAGTGGAAAAGAAGAGTGGTAAGTACGTCCCTGAGAGGGGAGATATTTTGTGGTTACAGTTTTCACCACAAGCAGGACACGAGCAAGCAGGGAAAAGACCTGCTCTATGTCTGTCTCCCAAACTTTATAATGAAAAGACAAGCTTAGGTTTATTCTGCCCGATAACGTCTAAACGGAAAGGTTATCCCTTTGAAGTTCCTCTGCCAGCTGATTGTCCTGTAAGAGGTGTTATTCTTGCAGACCAAATTCGTAATTTGGACTGGAGTGTTAGGAAAGCTTCGTTCATAGTAAAAGTACCTGAAAATACTTTGAAAGAGGTCTTAGAAAAAATTCAATTGCTCTTGTTCTATTAGCAAGGCAAGATGTCTAATACCTAATGCTATCCTCATAGTAGGGAGACTCAGGACAGCCAGGATCATAATACATATTGTCTGGATCATTACACCGACTATAGTAACCGTTTCCCCCATCACTACCCAAAATCGGAAATCCACGTTCCAACCCGAAAATCAAAGCAATTAAGTTATAGATAACAAGTATTACAAGTCCACCAAACATAAGCCAGAGAATTCCCCAAGCATCGTAGGGTTCCGGCAAGAATAAAGAAACGAAAGAAGGAAGGAGATGAAATAAAACCTCCATAGTTACCAAAACTTTGACAGATCTATACTGCTTTCTAACATGTTCAAGTTCCCTGCGAGTCATAATTTACCTCTTCGCTAAGGTTCAGAAGATGACGCCACAGCTTCTATCTTTTCCCTAAGCTTGACAGCCAACTCATCCGGAGGCGTAAACCACTTTCTCTTGGTAACAGGAGCTCTATCTCCAAAAAGGTGCTCATAAATCGTAGCTCCATTCTGAACTCTCAAAAGCCTGTGCTTTAAGACACTTACCACTACTTTATCCTCCGGACGCAAATTCCCTCTCTTGTACCTTTCTATCATCTGCAAGAGTTTATCCGGCTTTTTTACTAAAACGGGCATATCCCAAAGGAAAACAGTTACAATGCTTTTTACGCTATGCATTTACTGGAATACCCCACTTTCCTTACCTCAAAGTATTATTTGTTCTGGTTTCAGACACATATTCCCACTCAAAGTGCAAAGTTATGTATGGATCATATTTCTCTAAGCAATCGTAAAGAGCATTAACGACTTTCTCCCTTAGTTCCCACGAAAACGGGAGGTCCGTAATCACCCTCAAGCTCAAATCAGCACCGCTTTCCGTTTCGTCTGAAAGGTCAAGCTTTACATGTCCTTTAAGTTCAGGTACTGAATCAATACATTCCTGCGCATCCTTCAGCATGTCAACTTTTGTCGTTATCTTTAGCATCGCCGATCTCCTTCATAAACCGTTCTACAAGTTTAATGTATGACTCAACAACCCCTTTAGGAATATCCACAAGTTCGTAATCTGCATCCTCTCTCACTGAAGCAAAATCCTTAATAAGCTTTCTTTCCTCCCTTGAAAGAGGGAAAAGTCCTAACCTATCAATTTCCATCACAATCTTCCTCATCAAGGCTGAGTGACGCCATTTACCTTTTTCAGGCTTTCCAACAACAAAAACAGCTAATGACCGAAAAGAATAGTACAACCTTGAGAGAGCATCGTTGTTATAACCATTTACATAAAGCAGAAGGGCAGCATTAAACTGTCTTTCTGCTTTCTCAAAATAGTCCTTCAACTCTTCCTCCCGGAACGTGAACTACTCCTCATTAAAATGAGGAGCTTCCCGCTTCAGCGAGTGCAACCGCACTCTCCACGGGCGTAAGTACGGCTTACGCCGTGCGCTGTATCTCCCCTTTTAAAGGGGAGGATTAGCGCTAAATTTCTCCTAAATATCTCTGAACCACAAAACTCTCGTACACTCCTTCCACATACTCAGGGGAATAAGGATTACCAACCTTAAGAACCTTGTCGTAGAAGAGTTCCAGTCCAAAATCCTCTATCTTTCTTTCAACGTCCTCAATCAGTTCCGGCGGCATTTTAAAGGCTATTCCCTCCTCCTTGACAAACAGGTCTCCCCTCTTTGACTTTTGGAAAAAGAAAACAGAAATCATCTCCTTGGCAAAGGTCCAGGCAGACAGAGGAAAAACCATTTTTAGTTCAAGCGAGGAAAGCTCCGGTTTAGATACACGGAGCTCCACTCCTGCGTCAAACTCGTTTTCCTTTGGACAGAGCTCCACAGTGAAACTCCAGGGAACTTCCATCTGCTCTTCTAAAGCCGAAAACTTCCTTGAGAGCTCCCAGTCTTCACTATCCTCAACAAAAACATGAAGACTGAGAGGATTTTCTTCCTTAAGTGTTCTCGCAGCTTCAATGACCACCTTTTCCATCTAAACCCCTAATTGAAATGTTTACAATAAGGCTCATCCCTATATCTTTCCCTGCACAGCTCCTTCACCTTCCTAAACACCTTCACAGCATAATCTTTCCTACCGTTATAGTGCCAGACAGCCTCCCAAGTGTAGCCGTATCTTTTAATCATCCTTGAAAGAACGAAAGCTCCCCACTTATAGGCATAACATCTGTCAAGAAGCCATTCGGGTTCCAAGTCATACTTATCTATCCAGAGTTTATTAATCTGCATAAGACCAACGTCGTAGGTAACTGAAAGATTAGCTGCAACTTTTACAACCCAGCCGGCCCTTTCCTTGCTTTCCGGAAAAACAGAAAGCACCCAAGAATTTGATTGCCTCGTTAAAACATACGGCACTCCAGCTTCATCAAACAGCCTTTTCAGCAACTTGGCCTCTTTCGGCTTAGCCTTAATACCAACAGCAAACGGATTGGCTCCTGACTCTACGAGAGCTATAGCTTCAAGCAGCAGGGGAGACACCCCATAACGAGCGGCTGCATCCTCCAGACAGCCTCCAAAACTATTCATCGTCCCCCTTGTAAGCGTAAGGAAGAACATCAGTAAAGCTAATCCTCTTCTTAACAGGCTTTGGAGCTTCTTTAACTTCATCTTTTACCGGCTCGGGCTCCTTCCTTGCTTCATGTTCTTCTACAGCTTGAGAAGACTCTGGTATCTGAATATCCTGCTTAGGGACAGTCTTCAGAACAGAAGTTTCTTCCTCCTGTATTCCTTTAACTGGGGCTCCCACTCTCCACTTCAAAAACTCAATTATGTCAGACTCCTTCTCACGAGCATGTTTTGGAACGTTATCTCCGTAAACGAAGTAGAAAAGAGCCTTAACGAACTTTTCCGGGTCATCAGTCTTTACCTGAGTTGAAAACTCCTCAAGAAACCTTTCTATCAGCTTTGTCTTAAAACCTCTGGGGAAAAGAGAATCTACACTGACCTCTTTTCCGTTGCTCTCTATTGAAAAAGATACTCCTCTAAGCATTTTCGGCTTCAGCTTTATCATCACTCTCCTCCTCTAATGCTTTTAGGAATCCACGGACGTTTGAGAATTCTGGTTCTGGAGGAACTTCTATTCCGAAGTGTTCTTTAATTTCTTCGGGCACAAATCTCGCACCACCACCAGCAAAGATTACTTTGCCATAGGTATCTATGAAGTCCTTTATCTCTGGCTTAGCATTCAACTTGGTAATTATTTCTCTGATGTAGTGGAGTCCTACTTTTTGCTTGATAGGCCTTAGGTCTATTTCCTTTCCGCCGTATATAATGCTGTCTCTCTCAAGCCACATCTTTGCCTTCTTGATGTCAACAGGCTTTCCTGTCAGCTTTTTGATTTCCCTTGCTAAGGCGTCAGCAATCTTCATAGTTCCTTCATTCTGGAAACCCGTTGTATAACCAGCTCCTATTATCTGACCGTCTCTAACAAAAACGAGATCCACAGTCCTGTCTCCGATGTCCACTATGACAGCATTCTCAGGCGTTCCAACATCAAGCCAGATACCTACACCCTGGGGGAAAACAAAGACCTCAAACTCAAACTTCTCTCCGTTAATCTCAAAGGAAGAAGCGTAGTCTCTTATTAGCTTTTTCTTCTTCCCTTTTTTTATTCCCTCCTCAGGGTCAAAAACGACAATCTCTTTGTCAAATTCAGATAAAGCTATGGAAACGCAGACTTTTTGAGGGAGAACTTTGTTTTCTCTCATAAGTTCGTACATCAGAACAGGCGTGTAAACAACGGAAAAGTCTTCTTGATATGTATCTATCAACCTTGACTCAAACTTCTTTGCCTTCTCTCCAGCAAGGTAATAATTACCCTTGTAGTAAATGTCTGGAGTCAGAGCTCCTTCAAGACCACTTGCGTTGTCCTCAAATTGAGCAACGGCTGAAGGGATACGAACAAGCTTTAGCTTACCGTCTTCCTTCCAAGCTCCCTTTAGATACGAGTAGCCCGTATCCGTTGCAAGGAGCTCCACTTGTCTCCACTCCTCCTTCATTGCTACCTCCTCAGTAGTTTTTAGTTAAAGATAATCGGTTATCAGTATTTGTCAATTACTGATTACAAAGCAGGACTATTTAATTAGTGTCCAGTTGTCATTTATACTGATTACTGCTAACTACACGGAAATCGCTTATGTACAGTAAGGAATTATGTACTACATGTATATAAGGGAACCGTTCTTGTGATTGCGGTGCTTGGACTGAGGTTCAGTGAAAACTAACGACTGTTAACTAATTACTAATAACTGTCAATCAAGTATCAATTACCTCTTAATAAATTAAACGCCTTGAACTCTCAGTAGTTAGGTATATACTTAAAGTAAACACTTGCGAGGTAGGCAATGAAAACAACTAAGGTTTTCAAGAGCGGTAACTCTTTAGCTGTCAGACTACCGAAGGAGTTTGCGGTTAAGGAGAAGGAACTGTGTATAACGAAGGTAGGTAACAGAATTCTCCTGTTTCCACCGGATAAGAAGTGGGATGTAATCTTTGAAGAGCTTAACAGTATCCAGGAATTGCGTAATGATTTTCTGGAAGACCGAAACCAGCCGAAACCACAGGAGAGGGAACTGTTTTGATTTACATGCTTGATACGAATATTTGTAGCTACATTATTCGGAACCGACCTGAAAGCGTCAAGAAGAAATTAAAAAAGGTTGAAGAGCTCCATGAAGTAGCCCTATCGTCTATCGTTGCGTCTGAGCTACTCTACGGAGCCTACAAAAAAGGCAGTCAAAAGCTGGTAGAAGTGGTTAAACACTTTATTGACTGCTTTGTTGTCTACGACTTTGACTTAAAGGCTGCTGAGGAATACGCCTTAATCCGAGCAGATCTGGAGAAGAGAGGAATAGTTATAGGAGCTTACGATCTTCAAATTGCTGCCCACGCAAGGTCTCTATCTGCTGTGCTGGTTACTAATAACGAGAAAGAATTCCTCAGAGTAGAAGGACTGAAAGTAGAAAATTGGCTGAAATAATCATTGCAATACCTATTACCTTTTGGAACATTTCAACAATCCTCTGGCTGCATCGGCACATATACTTGGGTATACAACAAAAGATATAGAAACACAAAAAAGACTAAATACACATAGTACTTACTGGTATATATCAAACCCTCCCCATGCATCAATGCATTCCTCATATTTAATCCATATTCATACTCAAACATCAACCACAATAGGTCGTAAAATTCTTTCCCAAAATACCTCTCTATAATTTCTCTTCTATTATCTTGAGACAAGATCGCGTTTAAAGTTATTGCTTCCAATTTAAATGCCTTTCTATTAAAGATATTGATGCCATTCTTCAAAAAGAAAACCTTCAACATGTGCTCTATATTGGGTATCAAGACAAAGTTGACCAACGAATAACTTTCATCCACAAAAGATTTTATAACAGCTTCTAATAGTTCCTCTCTTTGTGGCTCATACAGAAAAGAGTTTCTATATAGCTTTAGGACACAGTCTACGAAAGCCCTCTTCCCCAAGTTCTCAATCAGCAATTCCACAACAGGTATGAAGAAGTTCATGGTAGAAATAAACAAGAGCATTTGCAATAATTGTGCCTTTTGGAATTTTTCATACTCCTCCTTTGAGTTAAGATAACCTACTCTTGCTTCAGTGATAGGTATTACGGAAGCCAAGGAATACATAATAGGGGAACTCTCTTTAACTGATTTATTTACCAGATCTCTATTTGGTAAAGAAAATGGATTGACAATTAAACCTAATGCCTCTATACAACCTTCTTCTTTCAGCTTTTCCAAAACTTTATGCTTAAGCTTCTCCAAATTACACCTTAGCTTTTCCTCAACCTCTTGAGGCAGAGTGTACTCCTTTTCTTTTAAAAGGATCTCCTCTTCTTTCTTGTAAATTTCCACCTTCAGTCTATCTATCTTATCCTTCTGCCCGGCCCTTTCAAAAAATTGAAGTGCAATATTTAAATAATGAAACCCTTTTACTCCGAAAAGTCTTTTTCCCAGAAGGTAATAACAATCGCCTATTTTTAACAAACATTCCTCATACTCCTCCCTACTAAGAAAAGAATTCCCTTTGCAACTTACGATTTCTTCTATAAGCACGTTAGCCTCATAACACATACCCTTCTCTACGTAGAAATCAAAGTATTTTAGAAATATTTCCCGTACTTTCTGTCTCTTAGTATCATCCTCTACTGCCAAATCACACAAAAGTTGAATCAACGGCATCAATATCCAGTATAGAAAGAGAGGACTTTTGTTAAAAAAGTCCTCCTCATATAGACTCTCTAAGTCAACATTCTCTAAAAGGTTTATATACTCATTCACTAGATTCCCTATTTCCCTCAATACCAGTTCATTCTTTTTATAAAACCTACTTCCCCAAAGTAAAGATAAGAAAAACACATTACAAGCAAGATGAATGATCTCTTCGTTTTTTAAATTCTGCAAATCCAGATAATAGCTTCTCAAACAATCCAGAAGCTCCTTGAATTCTTTCTCCGCTTTACGTCCATATCTAACAAATAAAACTACTAAAGTTAAAATTTTCTCAGGAAGGGAAATCCGTTCTTTCCTCAACCTTTCTTCAAGGAGGTCAATCTCCTCATCCAGCAAGCTATCTACTTCTCTCTTAAAATCACCTCCTTGTAGCTGTTTCATAAATAATTTTCGCAATACAATTACATTCCTTCCTTCAGTCTCACCCTTAAGAAAACTTGATATAGACTCAACAGACATACCACCTCCCCCCTATTCTCTTAAAATCTTCTCCATTCCTTCCTCAGAGCTCTTTGCTTCCTTTAGAGACCTAAACATAATTATAGCCTACTATAGCTTATAACAAAGTGATGATGAAAAACATAAACACTGGTAACTAAAAACTAAATAACAATAACAAAATACTGAATTAACAACTCAAACCCCATACACCACAGTAACCCAAGTTCCAAAACCAATGAAACCATTCACATTAACATAAGTATATTCGGAACCAGTAATCAACAATACCTGTTAACTAACTTCTTATTAGGTATAAACAACTCCTGATTACTGATTTCGTCATACCCTTTACCGATATAATACTCAGAAGGCTTTCTGACGACCCTCTGAGAAACAGCCTCAGCTACCTGTTCTACATCAACTCCCAACTTTTCAGGAACCAGTAGAAAGGCCATAATGGCATCTTCTCCCTTTACAAAGCCTTTCTTAACAATCCTCTTGATACCTTTGTCAAAGGAAACCTTATGCATTTTCGTTGAGGCTATATATCCGGCCTTAACAAGTCCTTCATAGAGGTTTCTCTTTATGTTCTGGGTCAAATAGCCGTTCTGATCTCTGTATCCCTTTAAAGCTTCCAGAAGGGCAACGTCTCCGTCTATGCAGGTCTTGACTATGTACTCAGGATCCAGGTAAAAACGGAGCTCTCCTTCTGAAGTTTCCGCAGGAAAGAGAAAGAGACGCTTCTGATATATGAAGTAGAAATAACCTGGGTCATCCTGAAGTCTCTTCAAAAGTTTCTCCTCAAAGTTCTTTACAAACCTTGAAATTACTTCCTCTAACCCCCCAGACATAAGGTCCCCAACCACTTCCTTATAAAATCCTTAAGTTCTGCTTCGTCTGCGTTAGATTCCTTTCTCCTCGCCCTAAAGTCCGCTTCCCTAAGGTAAGACAGGTAAGAAACCTCTTTTGAAGAAGAGTGATGAAACCTAACAGCCTTTACAACATTTTCCCACCATGAGCTATCGTAAGGCAGGCTTAAGCTTTCAGCCATAGAAGCTATAAAGTTAGCTCCATAGTCAGGATGCTTATGTGAAACATACAGAGAGTCATATTTCTTCCAGACACTCGGGAGCTTCCCTATATCATGGGTTAGCGCTGCAAATAGCAGTCCCAACTTTTCAGTAGGAAATTCAAGGGAAGAAGAAAGCCTTGCAGCCTCTTCAACTACATTAGCAACGTGGACAAGGAGAGGAACTTTCATCAGCTTCTCTGCAATCCCGTTTGAATTCACAGATAGAGCTCCAAGTGACGATGTTTCCGGTTCTTCAAGATAAACGCTGAGAATTTTCTCTACAGACGGCTCCACAGAAGTGTAATTGTTACCGGTAATTTTCTTAAAAGTTTCTCTAATTCTGTCTGCAGCGCTTTCTACCTCCTTTGGAACAGCCACTTTAATAACCGGAACATTCTGTTCTTCCTTGCTATCCTCAGTCTTTTCTTCTTCCGTCTTCTCTTCTACCTCTTTAGCAGCTTGACGCTGAACGGTGGAATGAACATTAGTAGAGGAACTTACAGGAACCTCTTCTTTCTGCTCCTCACGGGACTTCTCCTCTGCACCCCTCTCCTTTGAGGCTAAAAAGGAAAAGATAGAAGACAGAAATGAACGCAGACCGCCAAATCTTGCAACCTTTATCTCAGGAGAACGGTTTTGTTTCTTCAGCTCCTCAGCCTTCCTCTTAGCCTCAACAAAAGCTATTACCTCAAAAAGCTCCATGTCTTCTCGGAAAACGCTCTTGGCCACTTCAACAACCAGCCTGAAAACAAGAACAACGGCCAGAAAACACAGAATAGCAAAAACCACAGCTGTCAGATAGCTACTCAATATGAGCTCCTTGTGAGTTTTCCAAGTAAGTACAAGGAACAGGAAAACCCCGAGAGAAACAAGAACGTAAAGCAACTGCTCAAAGTCTCCAAAGATTACCTTGAAAAGCCATCTAAATATCCGCATAAGGACTCCCTATTAGATGTAGTTCTTAAGCAGGTTAACTATTCTCTCTTCATCCTGAACAGCTCTGAGGTCTTCAGCTCTTACTCTGAATTTCGGAGGCTTAATGCGAGGAGTTTTAATCAGGTCTACAACCTTTGAATACTCCTCATCTCGGGCGTTGGTCCTTACGAGAATTCCCATACGGGCCGGTAAATCTGAAAAAGCCTCAGGCGGTATGCGAAAAGTCTCGTTAGGAAACATTCCTGCATGGCCGTCAACACTAAAGGTCGGAAGGGCAGCAAACCGCATACCGGTCATACGAGAGGCAAACTTTTGCGTTTCTTCTTTGGTAACTCTCATAAAGAAGAAAGTGTTTATGTTATCCATAATTGTCTGGGTAAGCTGTTCTCCAACAGCTTCTACATACTGACCTATTGACTGGTGGTACATAACGAGCCCTATACCCGTTGATCTGGCCTTATCAAACAGATGTTCTATGCCGTGATAAAGAGCTGTATAAGCCTCATCAACATGGATCCTGAGAGGATAAGGAAGTTTCATTCCCGAAGTGTTTAACCTACCAGCGAGGTTATTTATCATCGCCAGAAGGACCCGTGAAAGCTGATTAGCCTTGTCTTTAAAGGTCTGTGCTCCTGTCATGACATAGCAAATAACTCTCTTACCGGATTCCAGCCTCTCTATCACGAGGTTGTCATCAGACTTCCCAACTATACTCCCAACCACTCCATGGGCGAAGTTGGCAACGTTTGTCCTAAGAGTTGAAACTACTTTGTTGAAGTAATCGGTAGGAGAATCTATCGCCTGCCTGTAGTTTTCCAGGAGGGCCATAACCTTTTCCGGGTCTCTATTTTTGTACGCCTCTATCTGCTGAGCAATCCTGGCAAGACCGTCCTGAGATATGTATTTCAATATCTCTGCGTAAGAAAACTGTTTCCTCCTGCCAAACTCTTGAGAGTGCAGGAAGTACAGGCCATTCACTATCAGAGTGGTCATTTCAAGAGCTATGTCAACAAAGAACTTGTCGTCAGACTGAATAGTTGAAACTATCGTAGAAACCACCTCATCAGGATATACATAGAATTTCAAAGGATTAATGCCAGAAGAAAGGTGAGGATGCAGAAGAGATATGAAAATGAACTCTTCAGTTCTACCAGCCTCAACTGTGGCAGACCAAACTCTGGAGAACAAGTTCCAGTCAGGCTTTGGATCTATGACTATAACCGAGTTTCCCATAAGGATGTCCTGTTCTATCAAGCTTTCGGCCAATCTCGTCTTACCCACTCCCGTTGTACCCATGATATCCGTATGGGTTGAACGTTCGGCATCGGACTGAAAGACAGGACGAATTTTCGTTTTATCATCCGGAAGGGAAGGATAAATCCTTATCCCGCAACCAAAATGCAGTTTTCTATCTCCAACCTTGCTTTTATCAAGCTTACATTCCTTTTTGTTAACCGTCTTAATCCAGTCCTTATATCCGCCCTCTGGAAGTTTCTTAAACCTGTAGATTAGAAGAGGAAGTGCTCCAAACAACGAAAAAGCAACAGCTGCAGAGAAAAAGCCATTTCTCAACTGAGGTAGGTTGTCATAAATACGGTGGTAGATTTCATTAGCAGTAAGTCCCCCATCAGCTATGTAAGTCAGATAGTGAGAAAGTTTCGCTACAAGTTCTGGAGGTAAGTTCTCCTTTGTCAGCCACAGCCCCAAGAGAACCAATAAGGTAGACTTAATGAAAAGGGGAATAGCTCGTCCCCAAACAAGTGGTGAAAGCATTCTCTTAGTAAGACTTCCAACTACAAACCTTGAAAGGTAAAGGTAGAACATCATAAAGCCTATATTTACGGAAAACATAAGGAACACAGAGAACAGCTCGTAAAAGGTATCGCCATTGTAGAGGTCTATAATCCGGAGCTCCACCAAGATAGCTATGGGAAGTAGCAGCAGGAAAATCAAAATTTCCGTCAGGCCATGTTTGAACGCCGCTCTAAACCACCTCCAGTATTCAGTAGCCTGAAAGTTATACATGAACTGCTCTAAATCCTGTCTATCCAAACCAGACTCTATGACCTTTTTCTCCCAGGCATAAGCATTTTGAACCCTAGACAGAATGCCAAAGAACGTCAGCTTCTCTTTTCCAGTAGGATCACTTGAAAAATCATTTGCAGCCTGCATACGTTGCCACTTCTCGTTCTTCTTCCTCTGTTCTTCCCAGCCTCCCTGCCATCCTGAACTTCCCTCCCAAGCAGAACGTCCCCAACCACCTCTATCATCCCAGGACATCTGTTCTCCTCCACTTGAAACCTTGTTCTGTTCTGCTTATAATAGAACATAAGAACATATCTGTTCTTTGACAGCTTGATAAGGAACTACAGAAAAGATACTTAGCAACACGAGTCCTAACAGAACAAACACGTAACTAACTGCTAACTACATAGCTAACATAGATACAGAAACATTAGGGTCTGCTCTTCAGAAGAGGGGCAGACCCTTTTTATTTTTCAGACAGACATTAGGAGGCGGACGACATACCCTTGGAACAGTTCTACGCCTTCCCGGGTACCCTCCTCGGGTCCCTTAACATTCCTGCACGCAGAAAGCTGAGCCACCAGACATCTGGTGATTGAGCTTTTTGTGTGCAACACAGACAACGACAGAACGAGAAAAACAACAAAAAGAAACGAAACATAGCATCTACCCCAATGCATAATAAAGGGGGGAATTCATTCAAGGAGGTGACTATCTAAATTGACACAAATCCTATTCAAGGAGGGGACATCATGAAAAACGTGTGCGTGATTTTCACTAAAGACAGTGTAGTACTGTCTTTCATCAACGAACAAGGAATTCTCTGTTTTATGGAAGCAGAGACAGTAGAAGATCTTATCAAATTCAATCAACAACTTGGCACTCAATTAAAGGAGGGGACATGGGACTCACGATATGGAGAAAAAAACCTACAGGAAAGTTCTTCTCTGAAGATGCGAGAAACTTTATACGCTTCAGGATTAAAGAATCTTTTGTCGAAAGAGAAAAAAACTGCATCATTGCCAGCCCAAGAACCGTCACAACATTCTTTAAAACCAAAGAAGGAAAATGGGAAGAAGACTTCTTCGGGCTAAAGCACATAGTGGAAGAAGTAGAATCCATCCTATTTGAAAAGAAAGAATTTAGTTTCGCCAAGATAGTGGTTGACGAAGAAAGCATCAAAGCTCTACAAGAGATTTACAAGACAACCTGTTTCTCCGCTGACTTTGAACATCCAACAGTTGAATTCGTATCCAATTCGTAAACCACAGCTCTACTCAAATAAACTAAAACCTATTCAAGGAGGGGACGTCATGGCCAGGAGAATCTACTACCCACTCTACTCAAGGAGCTCAGTTGTTGAATTTGAAGAGAGACCAAAAGTAAGACAAAGAAACGGATGGATCGAGAAGACAGGAGCTCTCAGGGTTCGCTTTGCAACATTGGAGGCTGGAGAAAACCACAAAAAGCTCCTGACACAAATGAATCCGGTTGAGTGCTACAAATTCTACGCAAAAGCAACAAAAGTCCTGAAAGGACAAAGTTCTCAGGAAGAAGTTTTTGTCCACAAAAACCACGACCAGCAAGATGCTCCTACTAAAAAGTTATTAATTGAAAGGTGGGAGCGAAATGGAAAAAAAGGGTTCTCCATAATACTCCTTGTTCTGCAAGGAGAACAGAGAGAACGTATCAATGTTGCATGTAGCGGAGAAGAATTAGCAGCCCTCGCTGACTGGATGAAAGAACTGAATACCATTCTCCGCTACAAAGAAGCTATCAGAGTTGAGGAGGAAGAAGGCGGAAATGAGCCTCTTCCTCAACCAGATGACGAAGTTCCGGTAGATGACGAAGAACTACCGGACGACATTTTCTAACAATCCCTTTTCCACAGCGTAAAACAGCCCGCTTCGGCGGGCTTTTCTTTTTTAACAGCAATTAAAGGAGGGGAACGCCATGCCTACACTGGAAACTCTCAGGGAAAGATTTAATACTATGCTCAGGGAGTACAGAACAGAACCTGAGCTTGAAGGACACACAATTTTAAGCACGGGAATTCAGGACTCCCAGCTCGTAGTTAGAGTGAGAAGCAACAGGGGAAACGAATATACCGTAACTATCGGTAACAATCTGTCCTGCACATGCGAAGGTTTCCGCAGATTTAGGCGCTGTAAACATCTGCTTTTTGTCATTCAGCAAATACTTAACGGTTACATCCAGATTCCAGAAAATCTCGAAGTACCTACCTTTACAAGCATAAGAAGCTTCATAAATCACTACTCTCACAGAACTACCAGCATTCCCATCTTCAACGAATGCTACGGCCTGGAAATTGAAGTAAAGCTAAAGAGTGAATATCAGAATCTCGAAATTGGAGACAGCAACCTACGAGAACTCATTTCTATGGGTCTCCTGATCGAAAGGGACGCCTCCGTGGACGTGGAGTTTAAAACCCCCATACTTGGACCATCAAGAGCCTGGAATTGGGTAACCAATCCCTACTGGGAAAGACTAACTCAATTTCAAGACAGAAGATTTCAAACCCAAGGTATTCATGTCCATGTAAACATGGACACTTTCTTTGATGTGGACAAAAGAGCAAGTTCTGAAACTTGCAAATTTCTTCATGCAGTAGCAGAAGTAATAGAAAACGCTATTGAGTTCAAAAAGGTCTTTCTAAGGCCTCCCAACCAATATTGCCGTCCTGCCCACAGGACAGAATGGTCAGATAGGTACTGTTGGATTAATCTAACTAACCTCCGAAAGAACACCGGCAAAACAATTGAAATAAGAGGATTCTGGAGTAGACCGGAAAAGCTTCCCGAAATCCTCTTCAAGGCCAAGTACATAGCAAATCTGTTCATAAAAGCCTTACTGGCATGGAGAGAAGATAACAAACCATCTCCTTCTGACTGGTTCACAAGAAGAAAAATCTTGCAACTCCTGTCACGAAAAGAACTCTATTTCACACTGATGGCACTGCACATTAAGGAGTTTCCAATCAGAGCAGAAGAATGCATGTCGGTACTTGAAAAAGGTATCAAGAATCCTCTTGAAGTGTTTTAGGGGGCACAGCCCCCTTAATTCTTAAAACCATTCAAGGAGGGGAAAACCATGGTCAGAGAGGAACTCTACAGAAGAACCATAGCCTACGCAAGGGAGTGGTTTTTACCTAAAGTCAAAGACGAAAAAGAAATCTTCTATGCTGTCCTTTACGAAGATGCAGATCCAGCAGATTTAAGACCTGACAACCCAGAAGGAGCCATAGCAGACAAATTCTATGCTATCCTCTGGTCCGTATGCGATTACCTCAAGGAAGAAAAGAAGATTGAAGGCTTTCTCAGACCTTTAGTATCTCCATCTCTCTCCGATAGATCCTCTTTACTTATACTGCTGGACGATAAAGCGATATTTACATCCGAACGAAAGTACTGGCATTACTGGGACTCCCCAGAAGAGCTTAAAGAAGACCTTGAAGAAATTTTTCACACTTGCATAAAGAACCTTGGGGAACATATCTACGTAGTAATGGTTGAAAGCTCTGAAGCACCCAACTGCCCTGGATGCTGGTGGGACAGCAGCACATTTGTATTCAGAGCTCTATCTGACAAGGAAGCTGAAGAAAAACTCAAGAAGATTAAAGAAACTGTAGCTCTTTACAAGAAAACAGGCAAAGCCTCTTTTGATCCTGAGAAGCTCGGATTCCAGCTCCTATGTCCTCAATGCTTCTGCGAATACACAGCCAAGAAAGTGTTTGACCTCAGAGACTAAAACACATTCAAGTGGAAGGCTGCTCCCAAGACGAAGCCGAAGCTATTGCCGAAATATTGGAACGTAATACACCACAACCACCTTAGAGAATTTTCAGTAATCGAAGACGAAGTAGAACTACACCAACCTACAGAAGAATTTCTCAAGGAATTTAGAAAAATCCTTGAGGAACTTAACTATTCCTACGAAACCGTAAAAGCCCCCGAACGTTAAATCATCCTCTGGGGCTGAATAGAAAAACCATAACATTCAAGGAGGGGATGTCATGTGTATAGTAATTGTCAAACCGGAAGGTAAAGTCATACCCGAAAGTCTCATAAGAGAACAGTGGACAGCGAATCCTGATGGAGCGGGATTCGCCGTAAAGTTAGAGGATGAAAAATATCCAATCTTTTTCAAAAAAGGTTTTATGAAGTTGGAAGACCTGTTAAACGACCCGGACTTTTCCCGCTTCAACTCCGAAGAATTTGAGCTCGTTCTCCACCTCAGAAAAGCAACTCACGGAAGAGTATCTCCTCTGTTATGCCACCCATTTCCGGTAATAAGCCACAACAGATTAACAGGTCATTCCCTTGCAGTAATGTTTCACAATGGAACATTTGGAGTAAGGATCCCAACGTCTTACAAAAACATCAAGTCTGACACCCTTTTCGTAGCTGAATTTGCCAGAAGGATAGGTCTCAAAAACTTCAAATACATGCTACGTTATGACATACTAAACCGTTCAGGATCAAGAGTTCTACTATGGACCAAAGAAGGAAAATTATTCAAAGGACAATGGCACGAGTATCGCGGGCTTAAGCTAAGCAAACCCATAAGAAATTATTACAACAGCTATCGCTCAAGATACAGCTCCTACAACCATCCAGGCTTCAACTTTTGGGAAGACACAGAGCCCGACTACCACATATACTTCAACGAAAGAGGAGAGAAAACCATAGCCATGGGAAACTCTGGAACCAGACTTCGGGTTCTCCGTAAGACAGCAGAAGGCATACTTCTGGAGGACGGCAGCCTTTGGGACGCCCCTCCAGAGTTAGAGGAAGTGATAGAAACAGGAGACATTATCGAATTCTAACAGCATAGCAAGGCCCGCTTGGCGGGCCTCTTAATCTAAAAACCATTCAAGGAGGTGAACCATGAAAACAGCATCTTACAGAGAACAACAAAACAGATACTTGTGGTCCCCTTGCTTTGTTTATAGTCTCTTGACCTTATCCCTCTGTATTATTTCCCACTATAAGTATCAACATAAACATACCTAAAGTCTTGTTCCATAAGACCATACTATTCTTCTACCTTCATATACCAAATCCAGGGGGGGTTTTTGAGGATAGGAGAGCAGAACAAAATCTGTTCTCCTATCTTGAAAAAGTCCTCCTGAGTTTTTATTTTTGAAAAAACAGAAATATCATTCAAGGATGTGATGTCATGGCAAGAAGAGAACACATTGAGAAACTTATCCAAAAATCAAAAGAAGCTTACTTTCCCGGCAAAGGAGGAGGCCTCTTCCTTCAGGAAGAGAGACCAAGGGTGCTCGCAAAGGATAGAGACAGGAATCCAAAATTCACAGATAGGACAGTTAACTATCTCATCCTGTACAGAGCTCTACTTAGGGCTCAAGGAGAGAAAGAAGTGACTGAAGTTGACGGTTCTTACTCTGTAAAGATATTCAACGAAGAAAAGGACCTTGTTATCAGTTTCAAGCACAACGACAGACACGGAGCTGTGGCATTTGAAAAAAACTTCAAAGCCAGAGCTCTACTAATGACCTGTGATTTCATGAAGCGAACAGTTCCTTTCTACCAAGAAAGCTTTGAATGCAAAGACGGATCTATCATCAAGATAATAAGGAAATTTGACAAAGTAATGTTTAGCTTCCTTAATACCTACATTGAAATCCCCGTTGGCGAGCAGCAGATGCTGAAGCTGTCACTACTCCAATTCTTAGCCAAGGAAGATCTGAAGCCATTCTTAGGAACCGTAATAGCCTGCTCTAATAAAGAAGGTTTCCCTGCAATCATATTTGGAATAGGAGATTACGTAGTAGAAACAAACTTTGACGTTGCTTATAGAGTGCTCTCGCTAATATCTTGAAGGGGAATGAAGATGAAAGAGAACAATAAACAGCAACCGTCAGAGGAATTCGGAAAAAGAAGTCCTTTCCATTGCTATTGCCGTTCGGTACCTGGATCTGGAACGTCTTTCCAAGCGTCTTATGCGATGTACGAAATCCTAAAGACTGTAAAGTTATATGAATTCATGAAGAAAGAGGATAATCCTGAGAACCAGCAGTGGATACAAAAGAATATTGGATGTCCTTTCTCATGTGTGCAGTCTCAAAGGACTTAAAGGACTCCCTTTCGTATGAACCTAAGAAGAAAGAGCATAACCATAAACCTTTTTCCAGCATTGTAAGGAGGAGAAAGCCATGGAGAATAAAATTAAACAGTGGTTTCCAACATTAAAACACGACATATTCACACCCCACTACAAAGTTGAGCCCTGGATTGTAAAAGAAGTTTATGAAACATTCCGTCGTTTAGAGAAACGGTTGGGACTTGTAAGTATTGACGAGCTAAGCATAGAAACAGGTCTACCAACAAAAGTCGTGATATCAGCCATACAAGAACTATGCGACTCTCCACTATCCCCTGTAAAGGTCGTCATCACAGAAAGTACGGAGTTCATTGCAGGATCAGAAGTAGAAGAACACGAGATACTAAAACGTGTGATAGAAGTTACCGGCTCTCCAACCTATGAAATAGTGCTCAATCCTCTGCTTTACACAAGGAAGCTTTTACCCGAGCTCTTACCTCCTCCCCAGTGGGAAGAGTATCCAGAGCATGACAGCTTTAAAAACTTCTTTTAAGGGAGTTGAAAGATGGTTAGAGGACTTTTCATAGAAAACGGTAATTTCATCCTAAACTCCAATGTAGCTCCTAAATTCTCAAACGTTCCTAAATGGCTTTTAGAGCAAAATCCCCAACTAAAGCCGGAGGATCTAACAGTACAGCCTGTAAAGGACATAAGAACCCTGGTAACCCAGAAACATTTTCTCATGGCCGAGGACCTAATAAAGCTTTTCATGCAATCCGTACTACCTTCTGTCCCACCAGAAGAGTGGCATAGAACAATAAGAGCAAGAAACGACAGCTTTATACTTCTATTTCAAAAAACTCAAGCCACTGTAATCTTCAGCAGGTGGAATGGGAACACCGAACAACCGGTTTTTGAAAGAGGAAGCTGGACCCTAAATCCACTCAGGGCACTAACGTTAGGAGGGAAAATTCTTGAATCCATAAGGCAAAGAGAATCTTTCTCCTACAAAGTAAGCAATAATGCTCTCGTCTTAAAGAACAAAGATGATTTTTCATTCCTAAACCCTGAAACAGGAGCTGTTTTCACACTCAACAGCTATGAGAGAGAGCTCCTCAAAAGGGCTATGGAAAGTTATTGTCTAACAGGTGGAACTGTTAGCCTTGGGAATAAACTCGGCAGAATACAGGTTTTACCTGACAACACTTTCAGGATAGGAAGCGTTATCTTGAAAAACATTCCTATTCACAAAGCTTTCGTTCTTAAAGAACTACTCGGTTAGGAGGAGAAAATGAAAAACAATCCTCGTTTTATTAGCTCTCTTCACTGCATATCCCGACTCTTTAGCAAGAGAATGCAATATGAAACTTGCAGAAGAGTGCAGTAAAGGCAAACATGCAGAATTCTGCCAGAAAAACGGAGCTCTTATATACCTACACACAATGTATACTATACTTCCCAAAGGTGCAGAAGTTTTTCACCAGTGGCCTGGAAAAATGAAGGAGCTTGCTCTTCAAACTTTTAACTCCCGTGAGTGGATAATTGAATTCTTAACTGCTTCAGGAATAGATAAAGAAAAAGCTATTAAAGCTGCTGACAGAGTCTCAAGTAGCAACTGATCCCGGAGGATACATGGAAAGGGAAATAGCAGTCCTCTTAGAAGAACAGATAGAGATTGATGAAATAATATCCTTCATCACGAAAACGAAGAAGTACCCCAGAAAATTCGTTGAAGAGAGAATTCAGAAACTGCTGAATAACTGGTAGCAAGGAGGCTTCACCTACAAGCTTTTCGCCGAGAAAGAAAAAGAAGAAAGGGAATACTTTCTTAAGATGGCCAGAGTAAAGACTATAGAAGAACTCGCTGAGACATTTGCAGAGATGGCCATAATGCTTGAAAGAGCTTTAGTCCTAACTGCTTTCTACTCAGAGAAAATCAAACAACTTAAAAGCCAAGGAAAATAATTGTAGAATTGTAAATGCGGAGCCCCCACCAGCGAGTGGGGGGCGGACAAGGAAATTCCGAATACGGAGGTGTTCTCAATGCTTAAGAATAGTATAAGTGGAAAGACAGAAAATGTCAATAAGAAAGAAGAAATCTTAGTACGCCAGAAGGAATTACCCTTTGTCATCCTACCCAAAGCAGTATTCCTCCTGAAGAGAAATCCCGAAACCCAAAGGTATTCCTTATTCAGACTGATTGTCCTCCTGGGATACCTCTACTCCCTGGCCATGACCAGCGAGAAGAAAGCCAAAACGAGCTACTCTGAACTCAAAAAGATTCTTCAGCTCAAGAGCAAATCAACAATCCAGGAACTGTTCAAATTTCTTGAGAGCGAAGGCATAGTTTCAGAGAGAGTATTCCACTTTAAAACATCCCAGAAAACAGAAATCATTCTCATTAACTCTATGGAAATACCTTACGTAGCCCAATCATGGAGCGAAGAGAAGGTAAGAGAAGACCTGGTGTTCAAAGTACCCAAGCTATTATACATTCTTCCCTTAAGTCCTTTCTCTAAAGCGGTCTATATGTACCTATGTTCCCTCCGCCAGTATGCATCCCAAAATGTCATAAGAACAACCACCCGAAAAATAAGAGAAGCTCTGCGTATGAAGAGGAAAAACATCATAGTGGCTCTCAATGAACTGGAAAAGCATTCTCTAATAAAGACAGTAAGAACCAAGAAAGAAACTCGCATAGAACTGCTATCTACCTCCAACTGGAGTTCCGAACTACTGGCCGAAGCGAAAAGAATTTTTCCTGGCCACCCATTACTATCATCCGGTACTAATAAGGAACCACAGGGTACCAATAAGGAACCACCCGGTACTAATAAGGAACCACAGGGTACCAATAAGGAACCACCCGGTACTAATAAGGAACCACATAATGAGCAGAGACCCTTGAAAACAAAGTGCTCGGGGCAAGCTTTAGAAGACAAAACAATAGAAGATAGATTAAAAGATAATATAGAAGACTTTATAGAAGACGCCACCAATAATAATAATGATGGCGGCGAAAAAGCAGAAAAAAAGCTTTCCAACTTAGATAAGAAACAAAAAGTAAGCAGAAGTACAGAACAAGAACAACAGGATAATCCAGGAAAAGAAGGTTCCGCTTATAAAGAGCCTTACGGCTCTAGTACAGAAAAGGCTGAAAAGCCGAAGTTAGGAAGGGCTAACTCTGGCTGTGTCGTGGATGAGAGAAAACGGGCAGAAATCTGCCGGAAGGTTATGACTGTTGCTGAGTTCCTTAGGGGAAGATACCCGGAATTTTTCTGCAGTCCAATGGTAGAAAGCATAGAGGATATCTATTCGGGAGTTCTTAAAGTTTACGGAGAGAACTGTGGCTATCTGCTGGCAATTATGTACGAGCTTATGGCCAGAGATAGGAAACTTGGATATGGTCCTGAAACTATTAAGAATCCTAATGGTTTTTTGATTTCTTTCGCACTTGAAAAAAGTAATTCAGACTTTAACGAGTTTTTTAAGAAGTTTCTCAGGAAGTTTGATCTGAGGGATAAATATGCTCGTCAAACTTCTTGTGTAAATGTTCTTGAGAATGATGAGGTGTTATTTGAGCGTTTAAAGTCTGCCCTTAAAGAAAGTGTGAAACCTTCGTTGTATCGTTCTCTTGAGAAGCTACTTCTGGGAGCTTATAAAGATGGCCATGTAACAGTTCTTGTGTGTAAGGATCGCATAACAGTGGATATCCTGAAGAAGTATAGTCTTCCTGTTCTGGAGGAAGCCGCTTCTGGTCCTGTTGAACCGGTTTCTGAATATGAAATTTCTGCACGCAGAAATAGAATGTAGAAAAACAAGAAATCTGTAGTTGTTCGCTTTTGTTTCGGTCAAGCAGAACAGGACGGGTCTGGGGATATATATTAGAAGAAAACTTTTAAAGATTTATTGGTATGTTAGAAGTATCACGAGATGTTCTCACTCCAGAACAGATTTTGAATCTGTATGACCGTTTACACTTTAAAGGTGATAGGGTTTATGTCCCTGATGTTGTAGCTCATAGATACGGTTTACAGGGTAGAAAACTTTCTTGCCGGGAGGTCAAAGAATTACTGGAGAAGGATTGGGATAAAGCTTCAAGGTTATTTAAGAGATATGCACTAAACGATTGTAGGCGTTTGTCTTTAGTTCTTCTGTTCCCTTAGGAGGGAATGATGATAGTGGAACTTTTAACTGCAGTTTTTCTTGTGAGGCAAGCATTTTCCGGAGTTTTCTCCCAGGCAGAAAAAGCAGTTTATTTAAATGACTCTGTTTATCCTTCTGCTTACCAGAACTTTGTTTTAACTTCCTGTCAAAAGCATGTTTTGGTTACACCTCTTAGGTGTTATCCATTTAAAACAAACGTTCTTCTTCTGAAAGATCAGGTTTCCTACTTGAAAGAGCAGATAAAGAAGAGTAGAGAGGTTTTTGTAGATGTTCCCCGGGAATACGAAAAGGTCGTAAGGTTTTATTTCGGCAACTATAAGAATGTGCATATTCAAGTCCGCCCTGTCCCTTACATCCTTTTCAAGTTCTGTAGGGAGGTAAAAAAGTGAGATTCATAAAGGATTTCCGGAAGAATCATCCTTTCCTGTTCAAGCTGGCATTGGTTGTTGTTTTTGCAGCTGCTATTACTGTTACTTTTTCTGTACTATCTACTGTTATGGCCAGTGGAGGAAACGAGTGGAATCCCCTCTGGCAGAAAGTCCAGGATTACATAACTGGAGTTCCAGGTAAGATAGCTGCTACTTTCCTTGTTGCAGCTTCCATTTTTGCGTTTTACCGTGGAATGCTGGCACAGGGCGGTGTTGCCATTCTGGCAGCGACAGGTCTTGTTCTGTCTCCAAAAATTGCAAACGCTATAGCCAACGGAGCTCTTTTTTAGTTCAGAGAGGGACAGGGCGGGTTTTAAGGAGAGGAGGTATGGAGAGCAGAAATTATGAAGATTACGTTCCGGGGCACCTGGATGATCCCAAATACGTTGGTAACTTTGAATTTAATACGTTCGTTATAGGTGTTCTAACTCTGTTTTTCTTTGTGATCCTGTTCTTTCAAGGAGAACATTTACTGTCCTTGTTTGTTCTACTTGTGGGGATACTTGTTTTGAAATACAAGGCTCAGCTTGGAAATTTCCTTGATGGTTGGATTTACTGGCACTTGGGAGTTACAAAGGTTCCTCTCAGGAAAGTAAAGGACTTTGGAGTCGTTCCCACCTTTATCAGGGACTTTGAGGAGTGAGTATGGACGGTAGGGTTCTCATAGAGAGATGGAGCAGGGCAGCTTCTGGTTTCAGGCTCTGTAGATATGTGGTTTTCCTTTTGCTGCTCTTTGTAGGCTATCTGCTGGTTCTCTACACCAAGAACATTGAGAGGGAGAGGATAATCCTCTTACCACCGGCAGTTTACAGCAAAGTTTTCATAACTAATGACTCTGCCTCTCCTGAGTACGTAAAGGAGATGGCCGATTATGTGATGTACCTGGCGACTAACTACACTCCAGATACTATAGACTCCCGTCTGAAGGAATTTCTAAAGTACGTTGAACCCTCTGCCTACCAGCGCTTAAAGAAGCAGATTAAGGGAATATCAGCAGATGTCAAGTTCTACGGACGAGTTCAGGCCTTCTATCCTGAGAAGTTTCAGATAGATCCTCATAGCAAGCAGGTCTTGGTAACCGGTAGGCTTGTAAAGTCCTATATGGGAAAAACGTTAGAGGACAAAAAGCAGACCTACGTTCTTAAGTACGTTATAAGAAACGGGGAGTTCCTCGTAACGTCGCTCTATCCTGCTAACAAAGACCAAGAGGTAAAGAAATGAGGAGACTTTTAGCAGTTATGTTTTTTCTGATTGTGCTTCAAAATGCTTTTGCGATAGAGAGAATACCGGCCTCTCCTGAAATAAGAGTTAGCGTCAGCGTTGGCAACATTCAGGTTATCCGTTTCCCAAACAAAGTTCTTGAAGCTTACGTAGATACCTCTAAGGGCATCCAGGTGCAGGCTCAAGGGAATAATTTGCTGATCAAATGGAATCCCTACTACCACAAGCCTGCCGTGATTGCTGTTACTACAGAGGATGAGGATGGTAACACTCACGACTACTCTGTTATTGCGGTTCCCGATAGGAAAAAGCCTGAGGTTGTAGAGGTTTATATCCCGGAAGAGGTTAAGGTCAGGAAGAAAGCGGTCTACTATGAGAGTTCAATGCCTTACGAGGAGCTTCTCGTAACTCTGACGAGGCAGTTTATGTCCGGGAAATATCCGGATTACTACGTAGTTAAGCCCGGGAAAGAGCTCCTTGGCCTCTTTGCTGAGATAGAGGTTTGGCAGACTGCTGAAGGGATTGGGGACAGGTTTAAGGTCCTGAAAGGTTACATAAAGAATGTTCTGAACAAGCGGATACACATAGATGAGACAGTCCTTTCTTTCCTGTCAAAGCAGTTTGACGTGAGGTCCATTTCGATTCGCCATCACCTCCTTAATCCCGGCGAAACGACCACTTTCGTTGTTGTAGTGGGGAGGAAGTAGTGGCCATTTCGGATAAGAGGAAGAAACAGTTAGCAGTAACCTTTGCGCTTTTCCTTTCAATGGCGTTGGTCCTCTACATGCTCATGGATAAGATGCAGGGCGGTGGTCAGCCTACCGTTAAGAGGGCAGAAACTTTTGAGTTTGAAGAAGTTGGAACGCGAGAAGCAATTAAAACATGGTACATAAAGGCAAACGAGCGTTTGGACAGAATGGAAGAGCAGCTGGCCGAGATATCTGCAACCCTTTCAAAGCTGAACGAGAAGCTGCAGTTTAACGAGAAGAAGATAGGCGAGCTGAATAAGTCTCTGGAGGAGATAAAGAAACATCCGCCTACTGTTCATCCTGATGCACTTCTTCCGGAAGAGCCTAAGAAGAAAGTGAAGAAGGTGGAGAAAAGCAAGCGTAAGGAGAAAGAAGTTTCTATAAAATCCCTCCCCCCTCTACCGCCGCCTCCCAGGCCTCAGACGGGAGCTCCACCTTCTCAGGGAGGCGGCATTAAGAAAGTTTCCTTTGAGAAGGAAATTCAGAAAAGGAAAAAAGAGAAAGAAAAAAGGCGATACGAGATACTCAGAAAGTTCTATATACCTTCTGGAACCTTTGTTGAGGGCATCCTTTTGTCTGGGCTTGACGCCCCAACGGGTATGGGAGCGAAGAGAGACACAATTCCTGTTCTCATAAACCTTGTTGACAATTCAATTCTTCCTAACGATTGGAAACAGGATCTAAAGGACTGTCGGGTTATTGGCGAGGCATACGGAGACTTGAGCTCTGAGCGGGTCTATATCCGTACTGACTACATGTCCTGTGTTGATGACGAAGGTAACGTTTACGACTTTAGCCTTGACGGCTATGTAGCTGGAGAAGACGGTAAGGTAGGCCTTAGAGGAAGAGTAGTAAGTAAGCAGGGAGCACTCATTGCCAGAGCGTTTCTATCTTCCTTCTTTGAGGGGGCTGGAAACGTTCTTCAGACTACTGCTACTACCACAACCATCACCGGTTCTGGAGTTGTTTCTTCTGTTCAGCCTGGAAAGATTGCAAGAGCAGGTGTTTTTGCTGGCTTTGCCGAATCTGCAAGAAGGCTCTCTGACTACTACATGAAGCTCCTGGATCAAACCTTTCCGGTCATTGAAATCGGAGCTGGCCGGAAGGTAACTATCGTGGTCCAGCGTGGGAAGTGGATACAGAGGATTGGGAAAACTGAAAAGGTTGAGAAGAAAAAAGTAAGGGGTTAAGGAGGAGCTGTGAGAAAGATTCTGGTTTTAATAGCAGCTGCAGTGGCGTTAGCTTCCTGTTCCTCAAACAAACTGGTTAAGACTGCTCCGCCTGAGCCTTCTGTAAAGGAAAGAAAGGAAATTATTAGCGTTGTTCCGGAATTTAAGGCGAAACCAATCTACGTTCCTCCAGAGGTTGTTAGGGTTCTGATAATGCCTTATGAAGATGACCAGGGAGTTCTCCATCAGGGGGAGTTTGTCTACTTCACTCTAAAGCCTGGCTACTGGACCATAGCAACTAAAGGTGAAGTCCAAAGGATCAAAAAGATGGTCAGAATAGTTCAGACTCAGAAAGGGCTTGGTTCACCGTCTGTTACTCCTGAGGTTCTGCCTATTTCCGAGGAGAAAAAGACTCCAGCTCCTAAAAAGTTGAGTTCCCCGCAAGAATCTTCTTGTGGTCCAGACTGTCAAAGAAAACTGGCGGAGATAAAGAGATATACGGAGAAGAAGTAATGCTTTCTGTCATCGTTCCTGTTTATAACGAAGAGGCTACCGTTGGATTGGTTCTATCAAGGCTGACGAGGCTTGAATTCGTTAGAGAGGTGATAGTTGTTGACGATGGTTCTACTGACCGTACTTACGGGGTTATTTCAGAAATGGAAGGCGGGAAAGTTGTTTCAGTAAGGATAGACAGGAATAAGGGAAAGGCAGAAGCGGTAAAACGGGGACTTTCTCTGGTCTCTTCTGAAACAAAAGTAATAGCTATTCAGGATGCCGATCTTGAATATCCTCCTGAGAATCTGCTGAGGCTTTACGATGCGTACTTGACTACTGGTGCTGATATGGTTGTCGGCGTAAGGACCATGGCCTGGGATGAGATAACGGGTATATCTCTCGGCTCTTTTGTAGCTAACAAGCTGATAGCCTACCTGACGGGATGCCCTGACGTCTTTTCTGGTCAGAGGCTTATTAAGAGATCGTTCATAGAGGAAGTAGGTCTCGGCTCTAAGGGCTTTGAGATAGAGACTGAACTAACGATGAAGGCCATTTTAGGTGGTTACAGAATAGTCTGGGAGAAAGTTGACTACAAGCCCCGTTCAAGGGCTGAGGGAAAGAAGATAGGAGCTTTAGACTTTTTCAGGATAATGAGGACCTACTGGTCTTTGAAGTTTTCTAAGGGGAAGGCGTGGGGCTATGGTCATTCTTGATTCTCTTACGGCCCATATAAGGTATTCGCAGGTTCTTCCCTACATAAAGGACCTGGAAAAAAAATACGGTCGTCTGAGGATACTTGATGCAGGAGGAGGAGACGGTTCCCTCTATGAGGTTCTCAGGAGTAGAGGCCATGATGTTGTTGTTCTGGATATTTCTGACAGAGGGGAAGTCAGAGCTGACCTAAATAAACCGTTACCTTTCAAGGATAGATCCTTTGACGTTGTTGTCTCCCCTGCGGTCGTTGAGCACCTTAACAACTGGGAGACGGCCCTTGAGGAGTTTAAGAGAGTAGGGAAAGCAGTTATCCTCACGACTCCTACTCCTCTTGCTAAGCCTGTTCTGGAGCTCCTTGCAAAGTTCAACCTCGTTAACAGGGATCACATAGATGACCACAAGCACTACCTGACTGACGAAGAGATAAGGAAGCACGGATACCAGACCAGGAGCTTTCTCTTTGGCCTGAACAGGCTTGCCGTTTACGGGATTGAGCTACGAGACGAGCTCTCACCCTGGTTCCACATATTCATAGTGGCCATGCTCGTTGTTCTCTTTCCGAAACTTCCTCCTGACGACCTGCTTCGGCATCTCTCTGCCTACAGGTATGACTACAACTACAGTAAGATGTTTCTTTACTCCTATGTTCCCTCTTTTGACTTCTACTATCCCTTTGACGTTGTGGCTGGCCTGTTACATCGTCTAATTGGGGATTATGCTTACATTCCCTTTCAGGTTCTGGCCGTTCTTCTCTATGGACTGGCGGCTGTTCTGCTTCTGGAAAAGACGAGAAATAACCTGAAAACCCTTGTGGTTGCATTTGTTCTTTACTTACTTGCAGATAGAGTTCTCTTGGGGCGACCTGCGGTCTTTGCGTCAGGTCTGTTTCTGCTGGCCTATGCGTTGAGGGACAGGGGCAGACTGTCGTGGCACCTCCCGATTGCCGTTCTCCTGCCCCTCGTTTACTACCTCTTTTTCATATATGTCATCCCGCTTATCGCTTTTAGAAGACTCAGGATTATTTACGTTTGTTCTTTACTCTTGGGACTGTTCTTTTGGATAAACCTTGGGGAGCTGGACTATATTCAACTAATTTTTCACATTTTGACTGCTAAGGCCAACAGGCTGATTGCCGTTGCGGAAGGACAAACCTTTGCTGTCGGGCTCCTTTCTGTTTTAGCTCTCTCGACTGTTCCTCTTCTGTTCTTCTGGAGAAAAGACATAAAGACCGTTCTTACTTCAGCTTATTTCTTGGCGTCTAATCAGATACGCTATGTTGAGGTAGTAGTTCCTCTGTGGAGCTCCTTGTTCCGGTTCCTTAAAGTAGAGAGCATACCCTGGAAACTTTCTGTTCCGCTACTTCTTTTCTTTCTAAGTCCCTACGCTGTTGTTAGCCAGCCTGAGGCTGTTTCCTTTGATCGGCCGGTTAAGGTGGCGTTCTCAAACATGCCTGAAATGTATAGGAGCGTTTACTTTTCCAAGGCAAACATTCAGGTAATTCCATCTATGGAAGTGGGCTGGATGCCTAAAGAGGTTCAGCTCTTTCTTAAGGACCTGACAAAAGGGAAACTTGACTGCTCTAAAGTTAGAGAATTCAGGCTTGATTATGTTGTGGAGGATACTCTTGCTGGCAAGCTCCCATCCTGCGTTGAGCTTGAGAGAGTAGAAGGGAAACTGAGAGTTTTGAGAGTAAAAAAATAGAGGGAGGTTGTTGTCATGGCTACTAACCGTGTGTTTCTTCTCGGAAGATTGACCAGGCATCCGGAACTCCAGTTTGTCGGCGAGAAGAAAACCCAGTCTGTAGGTTCCGGATAGCCGTTAATGAGCCTTATCGGGACAGGAAAACAGGAGAACTTAAAGAGACCACCAATTTCCCTTTGCTTGAGCTTTGGGGAGAGAATGCAAAGAAAGCTGCTGAGCGGTATGCTAAAGGAGATTTGGTCCTTGTAGAGGGTAGGTTGAGAACGGACTTCTGGGAGAACGATAATGGTGATCGGAGAGAGAGGGTTTTTGTAAGGGTTGACAGCATTAGGAAGCTTGCCGCCAGGAAGACTACGGAAGGAGAGGAAACTGTAGAGGTTTCTGAAGAGATATCTGACTCAGAGGGTTAGGGATTTTTGGAGGGGATAGTTTCCCCTCCTTGCTTTGGTTGAATTAATATGAATTTTAAGGGCTTTTACGGTTGTGATGAGGGGATATAGGAGTAAATCAATTCTAATTTATTAGAGTTATGGCTAATAGTTAGTTTAATATCACCTAACCTGAAACAGCTTTTACCTTTTTCTTCCTTATCGCATTTAACTTCGCTCCAGTTTGTTTTAACCTTTAAGTATGCTGTCAGATTACTGTACTCATTTAGAGCTTTGGGAAAACTTCTAAATGACCACTCTGTGCTGATTTTCTTGAGAATCATGCTTTTCTCATCAAAGATTAAATCAACGAAGTTAACGCCATATTTTTTGAGAGGACCGCACTTAGCTGGAGCTCCTAACCAGACTTCAGGATCTCCTATATATCTTATAAGGTAAGAGTTGGGACAGTACTCGTTTATCTTAGACTTTACGCTCTTCACTGTATCTTTTCCCAGATGAAAGATTCCTAATGTTGAGGGATATAGCACCTATAGTGGTTAGAGCAGTAGGAGGAAGTATTAAACCTACTCCTAAGTTGACAGAAAGCAAAAACAGTAGAAAAAGAACCGTTAGGGATTGAATAAAAGGAGCTAAGAAAGGATATCTGCTCAAGGCATTCCTCCTTTCTACAGTTCAGGGATCAGCTTGAAGTTATCCTTGTGAACTTTGAGTTTTTCCCCAAGTTCTATGAGTTCTATTACTGGTGATTCATGGTCAGGGTAATAGAATAAGCCTCTCCTTGCTAAATTGCCGACAGCTACTACCAGTGTTTCCACTTTGCCGGTTTTCGGTCTAACGAAAGGAAACAATCCGTTTTTAATGTTCTCCTTGGTTTCTTCAACGGCAAAGCTGGGGGTCTCTTTGTCCGTGAGAGCAAACTCTAAGAGAGGAATGAAGTTCCTAAACTGGTAGAGTTCAAATGCTTTTTCAAGTTCCTTTGGATCTGATACTTTGATTTTTCCATCAACTTCTGTGAGCTGGAGCTGGCTTTTGTCAAGAATAAAGACTTCCAACTTTGAAAACATAGGGAGAGCTCCTGAGGAGTAAGACACCTTGACAGTGAAGTTTTCATAGATACCTTCCTTGCGGTCGGAAACCCTGCTTTTTAAAGCAGGGAGGAGACCGCACTTGAAATTTTGCAAGTATTGAAGTAGTATATGAATATGAAACTGCAACGGACTCTTAAACTTGTTCTTAAACCTACTGAAGAACAAAAGAGGATACTCCTTGAAACCATTGAACAGTATAAGTTTGCTTATAATTACACCTGCAAGATAGGGTGGGAAGCTGAAACATGGAACGGAGTTGAACTCCATAAACTCACCTACTACACCGTTAGAGACAAAACCTCTCTTCCCTCCCAACTTGTAATTTCTGCAAGAGTTGTAGCTACTGAAAGTCTCAAGTCCGCAATCAAGAGGAAGAGAAAAGGACTTAAAAGCAGGTGTCCAGAAAGCAAAAATCCTGCTATCCGTTATGACAAGCGTTCCTATACTGTCTGGTTGGATAGGGAAGAGGTTTCTCTTGCTACCATTAGAGGAAGACAAAAGTTCAAGATAAAAGTTCCTGACTATTTCAAGCAATACTTGGACTGGAAGGTTACTTCCGCTAATCTCAAATACGATAAAAAGCTTAAAAAGTTTTTCCTCAATATTTCCGTTGAAAAAGATTTTCCCGGTATAGAACCTGTTGACTTTTTTGTTGGAGTGGACTTGGGACTTAGAAACCTTGCAGTAGTTTCTACCCCTGACGGAAAAATCAACAAGTTTTTTAACGGTGGACACATTAGAGCTGTATCCGAAAGGTATTACGCACTTCGCAAAAGACTGCAGTCCAAAGGCACTCCTTCTGCTAAAAGACACCTTAAGAAGCTCTCGCAGAAGGAGAAACGGTTTCGGACTGCTGTTAACCACAAGATAGCAAAGGAGATAGTTAACCTTGTTCCTGCTGGTGGAGTGATTGTTCTTGAAAAGCTCAAAGGAATCAGGAAGAGGATAAAAGTCAACAAGCAGAATAGACGCTGGATACACAGCTGGAACTTTGCACAGCTCCAGCAGTTTATTGAGTATAAAGCTCAAGCTAAAGGAATCAGAGTTGTCTACGTAGATGCACGCTACACCTCTCAAAAATGTAGCAGGTGCGGATACATCTCTCGTTCTAACCGAACTGACCAGTCTCACTTTGTCTGCAAACATTGTGGTTTCTCCCTCAATGCTGACCTTAACGCCAGCAGGAACATAGTTAAGAACTATCTGACTTCTCTCCAAAAGAGAGAAGTCAGGACTGGAGCTGGTATATCCGCTCCAGTGGGGCGCTGTCAACCGTCCCAATGTAGCGGTGCTACCACTGTGTAGCATCAGCTACAAGCCTCCGACTTTAGTCGGAGGTAGTTGACTTAATAGGGCTTTTATTAATCCCTTGTCTATGCTGTCCCCTCCGCAGACTTATTTTCCATAGTCTCCATCCCTTCTTGGTCCACCAGTAGGGAAACTTCCCCTCAGGGAGTTCCCAGTTAAAGAGTTCGTTTGTCTCTTCCATAAAATAGAGCATGGCTGTTATTGTTCCTTTCTCCGTTCTGAACAAGAAAGGGGATCTCTTGTAAAGAGTAGGAACTCCCTCTAATCTGTCCAGCTGCATGAGTGTTCTTCTGGATACACTGTATAGCTCTACTACTATAGGAACACCACTCTCCCATGGGACGACTGCTGGGAAGCTGGAGTGTCCCAAGAGAAACCTCTGTAGGGATACTCCTTTGCCTAAATACTTTGAACTCCTGAGATAGTAATGGTTTCCGTGCCCTTTCTTTAGTGTTCCATAGACTGCAACGATGTTTTTCACTGTTTTCCTCCTGTTCTCTAATATATTCCTGTAAAACAGAAATGCAATATTTAATATTTTCCCAGTTCTGCTATAGTTTTATGTAAAACTGTTCCAGGGGTATGTCATGGTGGAGCTCCCAAAAAACGCTATGAGGGCTTTAAAGCCTGAACAGAGAGAGCTTATAAAGGAGTATAAGGGCTGGCTCCTTAGAAACGGTTATAAAGAGGGAAGTGCTCAGACTTTGGGCAGGAAAGCTGCCAGGTATCTTTACCTTTGCGAGCAGGAGGGACTGGATCCTGCCGACGAGGTTTCCCTTCTCAAGGTTAAAAAGATATCCCACGACCTGGCCATTAGGGCAAAGAAGTTTGCTGAATTCCTGCAGGAACGAAAAAGAGAGCAGCTTTCCCTTGCTGGCAAGGAGGAGGCTTCTGTTCAGCCTACAGTTGTAGAAGGAACACAGCCAGAACAGAACGTAATGGATGAAGTGGTCAAGAAGCTCAACTCCCTTGAGAGCCTTTTGAGGGAAGCTTTAGCTTCCCAGTCCAAGGGAATTGTTTCCAGAGGTGAAGGTTTTAACCTTGAGATGCTTATAGGAAAGCCTGTGACAGTTAGGACTGTAGATAATAAGTTATACTCAGGAGAGCTCCTCGGATACGATGAGGACATGATATATGTTCTCTCTGTTGAGAACAGAACAGAGGAGAAACGTTTCCACTCAGGAGGCAAAAGAACTCCTTATGTTAAGAGGGTTCCACAAGAGCCTCAGTCTTTCGTTTACTCTATCAGTAGGCAGGTTGTTGAGTCGCTGGAAACTCCTGCCAGCTTCTTTGATTTTGGTTCTGAGCCTGAACGCTAACATTCAAGCTGCTTCTACCGAGGAGATCCTTGTTGATGCCGTCTATAAGCTTATTCAGCGTGTTAACCTGCTTGAGGGGAAACTGCAGGAACTCCAGTCCCGATGCCGCTGTCTGAGTACAGGTGAAAATACATGGAGTACAGGAAGTACGGGGAATACAAAAAAGGTTCAGAACGGTCCACGGCCAGATTTGTGCAGGGTGATTATCGGAACGTTTAGGAACAGGAAGGGAGCAGAAAGGTTTGCCCGGAAGTACGGGAGTAAAATTTCTGCATGCATAAAAATTAAAGAAACTACCTGCCGAAACTGGAAGTGTTTTGTTGTTTTTACTGATGTTCCCAGAGAACAGTACAGAAAGATAAAGATATTGATTCCAGACGCTTTCATTTCAAGGACTACATTACACTTACATACAGAAAAAGAACAGGGATTTTCTACAACTACAGCGGCTACAGGCGTACAGAACTGATTACAGGAACAGTTTGTTCTGGAAGACTGTTTTCATAGCTGTTCGGATTAGCAGGAGGATTGCTGTGAGAAAGCTTCTTGGCCTGCTTGTGTTCTTTAGTTTGATTCCCTGCGTGTCTATCGCTGCTACAGAATCGGAAGTTGAACAAGTGGAGACTTTACTTAAGCAGAAGCTTCCAAATCTACACTTTGACAAGGTTGAACCTTCGCCTATTAAGGGTTTGTACGAGATTCATGCTGGTAGCAACATCATTTATGTTGACCCTTCAGTGGAACACCTTGTTTTCGGTGCTATATACGACTTACAGGGAAAGAATCTTACAGACGAAAGGAGAAAACAGCTTTTCAGGCAGCTTGCCGACGAGATGGCCAGAACGTTTCCTGTTCGTTCTGCAGTTCATGTAGTTGGAAGTAAGAAACCTGCAGTCTTTCTGGTTGCGGATCCAGACTGTCCCTACAGCAGGGAGCTCCTGAAGTTCCTGCTTAGCAGGAACGTTGACTTCTTCGTTATCTTCGCCGATATGCACAGGAATTCCTATCCACACATTCTCTATATCCTATCCAGCAAGGATAAAAGAAAGGCTATTGAAGAAGTTGTTAGCGGTAAGCTTGACGATGAGGCTGATGTTCAGAAGGTGCTAAAGAGTGCATCTGAGGCAGACAAAGAGGAGACTAAACGTTTGCTCGGAAAGTGGAACCAGTGGATGCGGAAATACAGCATTAGAGGAGTTCCGTTTTCAGTTATTCCCAGAAATCAGCAGGTTGTTCAAGGGTTTCGAAGAGAAGTGTTTGAGTCCCTTTATCCGTTTGACATCAGCAAACTAAATCTTTCGGATGCGCCGGTTATAGTCGGTAGTGGGTCCGGTAAGAAAATAGTGGTCGTTACAGACCCTACCTGTCCGTTTTGTAAGAGGGCCTGTAACGCTTTAAGACATCTGGCAAAAGAAGGAAAGGCTACCTTCTACGTTTACCTGTTCCCTATTCACGGTGATTTCTCTATGAAATACATAGCGGACATAATGAATGCTCCTAAGGGAAAGAGAGCTCTTCTCCTTGAAAGATTTTTTGAGGGAAAAGCCTCTCCTTCTGGGGAGCCTATGACTCCTGATGCTGAAAAGGAATTTCAGAAGCAACTACAGGTTATCAATAAGCTTGGTGTAACAGGAACTCCAACTTTCTTCTCCTGGCCTGATGGGAAAAAGATAGTTGGAGCTAATGTCAAGGCTGTGGAGAGGATGATTGAGGGGAGGTAGTTGTGAAAAGATTTTTTCCTGTTCTGATTTTACTTTTTTCAAGCTGTTCTATCTTCTCTCCCTACTCTTCCGAGTTTTCCTGTCCTGGTTATCATCCTGGAACGTGTGCTTCCATACCTGACGTTTACCGGATGTATAAGAGGGGAGCTTTTTCAAACACTCAAGAGCCTGAGGGAACACAGGAGAGCTCTGCTTATAGACCTTTAAAGTGTGATTACAGGACTGTCTGCAGCAGCTGTGGGGACCCTCTTATAGGTGAGCGGAAGTGTTGCAGGCAGGAGAAATATTGCGTTCCTGATAGCGTTTCTAAACACATTGACTATAGAGCAGAAGCTGTAAAAGACAACGCCAATAAAGAGACGGTGATATGGTAGGTTTAAGTGGAAAACGTAAGAGAAAGCACAGGAAGATTGCGGGTTTTATTGCTACGCCGTGGAAACAACTTGTTGAGCTTTATGAGAGCATGCCTCTTTCTCAGTTTCTTCCTTACGTTGCCTACGATTTTCAAAGGGAACTCTACATACTGGCTGACGGTAGGGCAGCTGTCTGCTACGAGGTTCCTCCGCTTATCGTGGCCGGTAACGACTTTCTAAACGGTTGTCGCTCCCTGCTTTCTGAGGTTGAGGATGGAACGATAGTTCAGTTTACGATGTACGCCTCTCCTAACATCTATCCTTTTATCAATAGGTGGCAGAAAGTTGAACATGAGAATGAGGCTATAACGGAAGTTTTTAAGAGAAGGGCCAAGTTCTATGAAGAATACATTCGTAAGCCCCATCCGTTTACTGGTGTACCTTTTAGAGACTTCCGCCTCTTTATCTCAATTATCTTTCCACCTCAAAAAGTTACCAAGATAAAGAACTTTATTGACTGGCTTAAAGCCTGGAGCGGTATAGGTAAGCTTGAGGAAGAGGGAGTTGACGATTTTGAGAGGTATCTTGACCGTTGCCACGATCAAGCTGTCAGCTTTAGGGGAACTATTGAGTCTATGGGCTTTATCAGTAAGGTGCAGAAGACGTTGCCTCCAGACTTTTTCCTGGCCACTCTCCGGGAGATTTTCAATCCGTCTCACGAAATCGTTGAGAGAGCTCCCTACGACCCGGAAAGGGAAATTAGAGAGCAGATGATATTTGCCGACAACGCCATAGTCGTGGAAGACCCTGAGTTCATGAAGATAGACGGGAAGTATCTTGCTTCATGGACTGCTAAGAGCTTTCCTTCTGGATCCTTTCATATATCCCGAATGCTTGAGGTTATGGGGGCAATCCTCCACCGGGATAAGGCTAACCAGATTAAGTATCCCTTTGCCATCAGCACCACTATTTACAAACTTCCAGAGGTGGAAGAGGCAAAAATACTGGCCAAGATATATAGATACAAAAGTACTTATGCTGAAGAAGCTATCCGGAAGTCCGTCAGAATCAGGGATCAGGTTAGAGAACTTGAAATCTACGAAACGATTCGGGCCAGGAACAAGGCAGCTGCAAGGCTCGTTAAGATTCTGGTATCAGGCTTTTTCTACGTTGATGCCAGCGATAAGGAAGAGGCCAGAAGGGAGATACAGAACACTTTTAGAACCTTGAATAAGCTGTGGAGCTCCGCCGGGTTTGAGCTCCAGATAGAAAAGTTTAAAACGATTCCTACCTTTATCTATTCCCTTCCTATGGCTCCTATCAAGGAGACTATGGACTTCCTCAACAGGGCTAAGACGGTTATTATCTCGTCGGTTCCTAATCTCGTCGTGGTCCAATCTGACTGGAAAGGAACCGGTTGGTACAAGAGACCTCAGTATCCGGGTTTTATCTTCTTCTCCCGAAGGGGGCAGGTTCAGCTCATATCCCTGTGGGACTCAGAAACTAACTATAACCTCTTTATTGCGGCTCAATCTGGAGCCGGTAAGTCGTTTCTTATGAACGAGTTCATTACAAACTTTCTCGGGAGAGGAGGACTTGTTTACGGCATAGACGTTGGAAGATCCTACATGCGGGCCGTAAAGGTCTTTGACGGCCAGATGATAGTTTTTGATAGCAAGCTCTGTATCAATCCTTTTACCAACAGCGTTCTCGGAAGGCTTGACAAAATAGCTCAGGAGCTTGGTGAGGATGAGGCCAGAAAGGAAGCTACTGCTGAGCTTGAACAGCTCGTAAGACTCTTTGCAACTATGTGCGGACTTCCTGCAAGCGGATATGCAGACTATAAGGGAGTTCTGGAGCAGGCTATCCGCATAGCCTGGGAGAGAGAAGGACCAGATGCTTCCGTAAGGCTTGTAAGGGATGTTCTCCGAGAGTTTATGAAGGATGAAACGAAAATAGAAATGCGTCCTCAGATAGCAAGAATGATAGAGGCTCTTTACCCTTACGCTGAGGGCCGTTTTGCTCATTTCTATAACGGCAGGGCTAACGTTGACATCAATAAGCCTTTCGTTGTTCTGGAACTTGAGGAAGTTAACCAGTACGAGTCTATGAAGGAAGTAGTTCTTATGTCAGTTATGATGATTCTCTCCCAGAAAATCTACTTGGGAGATAGGTCTATTCCAAAATTGTTCTTTGTTGATGAGGCCTGGGACCTGCTGAGAGGGGAACACACAGCTCGCTTTATAGAGACAGGTTACCGTAGGTTCCGTAAGTATAACACCGTTGCGGCTACTATTACCCAGTCCATTCTTGACTTCTTCATGGAGGAGAACAAAGCGGTAGGTCAGGCCATTATTTCAAACTCCGAGTTTATGTTCCTTCTAAACCAGAGGGAATCCGACCTCCAGAGGGCCTACAAGGAGAACATCCTGACGATTGATGACTTTGCTAAAGAAATGCTTAGAACGGTTATGACCGAGAAGGGGAAGTATTCGGAAATATTCGTCAAGAACTCTGTCACCTGGGGCGTAATGAGGTTTATGGTTGACCGTTTTAGTTATTACCTCTACACCACGGATCCTAAGGAGACTGCTGAGATAGATAGGCTTGTTGAGTCAGGAATGAGCTTGAAAGAGGCCATTGAATTCATGATAGAGAAGGAGAAAGCCTGATGGAGGAGCAGAAGAAAGGTCTATTTGACTGGCTGTTTGCCGGAACTCCGTTTCTTCTTACAGTGGTGGTTTCCCTTCTTATATCGGGAACAATGTTCTACTTCTTGGTTCCTCAGCCTCCAAGGGTTATCTACTCGTTTGATGCTGAAAAGTTTAGAAGAGACCTAACTGCAAGAGCTGCTGTAGAGGGAGCTTCGGTTGCAGTGGTAAGCAACATAACATCGGAGCTCCGCCTTCTCCTTGACGAGTACGCTGCCCGTGGACAGACACTTGTTATAAACAGAAGAGCTTTCCTTGCTAACGGACTGAGTAACATCAGGATTGTAGACATTACCGGTGAGCTGGAGAAAAGGCTCTTTTCAAAGTACTTCTCTTCCGGAAACTTGGACAAGAGGTTGAAAGAGAAACTGTTCATTCAGGGAGAGGGAAAGGTTGACAGAAGCGTTGAGAACTTTTAGAAACCGGTTAATGGAGCTCCCTCCCTGGAAGAGAACTCTGTTTTTACCTCTGCTTATTGGCTTGTTTGCCTGTCTGTTCTGGCAGGGGGCTATTGGTATTTTTAATCACTTCTTTATTCTGGTTCATACCAGAACTAACTCCGATTACTTTACCTCTTTTGTATGTACACGGAGAACCTATTCTGTGAATGAGCTGAATGTAGGGGATTACGTTTACTTTCCCTACCGTGGAGAAAAACAGTATCCCCAGTATGGCGTTGCTAATGGAGAGCTCCTGGTGAAGATGGTTGCTGCTTTGCCCGGTATGAAAGTTAAAGTAGATGATTACCACGTTTACATAAACGGTCAGATAAAGGGAGCTGTTTTACATACAGATAGGAAAGGTAATCCTGTAGATTACTTTCACTACGATGGTCTTGTCCCAAGTGGGAAGGTCTTTGTCATGGCTCCACATTCCAGGTCGTTTGACAGCCGCTATTGGGGTTTTGTTGACGAGTCTTGGGGACTGCATAAGTGTTGGCCTTTGCCGTTATCGGATAAGTGATAATGATTAAGGAGGAGGAAGTTCTAATACAGACTTGTCAAGATAAATTAGCTCTTCGTCTGCTGATAATTCTCTTTCTCGTAGTACTCTTTGGAGTTCTTCTCCTCTTCTGTTTTTGCTTTCTTTTATTTTCAATTTTTTTGGAAGTTCTGTGTAGATAATTTTATTCCCAGCTTTCCATATTATGAGTATAGGCTCAGATGTTTGGTTAGTTTTTTTATTGAAGATTTGAGCTTCAAAATATCCTATTTTTGCAATGGTAAGTGGGCTTACTAATATCCATTTCCATACCGGCAATGCCGCAATTAGTAAGACAATTGCTCCAATTAAGACGGATTTTATCTGTTTTGTCCTTTCATGGTTTTCTTGTAAGGCCTCTTTAATTATTAAAGGGAGTATTGCAGGAGAAGAGAAAGGTAGAAAGTATATTAGGATTAGTAGAATTAAGTAAATCCAGACCATAATAGAAACATCTTGGAACTTACTGGCTGTTTTTGTTAGGAACAACGTACTTATTAGTGCTGGAAAAATCAATGAAAATGGAAGTAAAATGCTAAACCATATAATCATTGTTATAAGTAAGCCTTTAGGATGTTTGTTCTCTTTTTTCTGCATTTTAAGGAAGTCTTTGATATATAAGTAGCCGCTGATGGCTGTGAGAGTAGAAGGTATGATTATTATTAACATAGCAGCTATTTGATGCTTGGGGTTTTTGTATATAAGAAGGAGAGGGATTATACCGAGTAAGCAGCTAATTAGTGTTGTTGAAATAATTAAGCGCTTTTTGAGAGAAGGAATTTGGGGCTTCTTGTTTTTGAATAGTTCTTTAAAGTGGGATTTCGTTATGTAGAAAATTCCGAATGTGAAAGCAGGAAAGAGACCTACAGTTAAAGATATAAATAAGAACAAGTAAATTAAAGTTTGAGGGACGAGAGAAAATAATGTGACTCCTTTGGCTATAAAGATTGAGTAAAGGAATATCCAGATACCTGACAAAGCCAAGATTATGTAAGTGCAAGGTAAGATTGCACTGATAATGGCTTTACAAGTACCAAATACCTTTTCAATGGATTCCTGCATTCTACCCTCTGTTGTTTTGTTTAATTATAGTAATTTAAACACTGTCCTGGCTGTTTTCTCTCTTACCTTATTAAGCTCTTCTCCAAGCTCATTTTCCAAGAGCCTTGCTTTTCTGCCGTTCACTTGAAGGTATTCTAAGGGATTGTAGCCTTTTGCTTTTAGTAGCTTAACGAAGGCTTTGATATCCCATGAAGTCCTCTCCTGGTAAGTCCAGCCTATTTCTTTCCCTTTATATTCAATCGTTCCGTTGATGAGTTGTTTTAGCTGCTCCTGTATCATCTGAGCTTCCGTCTGGATTTTACTGTATCTGTCCAGTAGCTCCATTATGAGTTCTGCATTCTCGTGTTCAAGGGTGGTGTTGGCGCTTTCTGAGCCGTTGCAGAGTCCGTGCTGACGATAGATACAGTATTGGCACTCCCAGTTGGCACGGGGGCGGGGGTCATTTCTGAACATTCTAATTATCTCCTCAAGCTCTTCTCGGGAGATAGATTCTGTAGTTGGGAGAACAACTATGCTCTTACCCATTTTGTAGCGTGTTCTAAGGGTTGTCTTGATGACAAGATAATGTTCTATTTCCTTATCAGGGTACTGCCATTCAAGTAAAGCTTTCTGTATTTTAGCTTGCAGTATGTACTTATAGTTGATGCTTATTCTCCTGCTGTTTGGCTGGAGAATTATCAGTTCTTCTGGCCGTCCTGAAGTTTCGTTATCAAAGGAAAGAACCGTGTGTTTAAGTTCCAGTCCTACTATTTTGTTGCTGTTATACTGGATAAAGCAATCTAAGTGTCCGTCAATGGAGAAAGGTTCACCGTCAACGGTAAAATCGTAGCTGAGGACTTTCTCCTCTTCAAACCTGTTGCCGAATATCTTCTTGAGAACTTCCTTTACTGTTTTCTCAAACAGAAAGCCATCGTCTATGGCAATGTTTCTAACCTCTAAGGTTGGGTGTTGACGGCGAAGTTGGGCTTTCTTAGGACAGCTTATGATTTCGGTTATTCCGTAAGCTCCATCACGGTAAGATATTTCTCTTCCCTCCCTAACGTGAGCAGATAGTTCTGAGAGAATCCTTTCAAACTCTTGAAGAAACTCCATAGTTCCCTCCTTGGATATCGCTTAAGAAGTAATATAATCCTGTAAAACAGAAATGTCAAATCGGCGTAATGGTCCATTTCTTTTACTTTAGATGTTTAACTTTTGATAGAGATGAAACCGAAAGCCTATTGGTTATAATGCTTTTTGAGTTTTTAATTAGCAAATTGGAGGAAGAGTATGAAGTTGCTTACTTATCTTTATGTAGAGGGGTTCTATCCTTTTAATAGGCAGCATTTTAATTTACTTGGAAATTTAGATTTTGATATTATTTCTAATAAATCAGATTCGGTAGTTTTGAAGCTGAATAAATATGATGAATCGTTTTGGAGTGGATTAATAGAGTATTATCCATCTAATCAGATTTATTCCTTAATACTTGGAGAAAATGGAGCGGGGAAAACAAGATTTATGGACTGTCTGTTGTGTTTTCCCTTCGGAGATATAAAAGAAGGAAGATTGATTGCTGTCTTTTGGAATACAGATGAAATTGGTACTCAAAAAGAGTTTGAAGTTTTCGGTATATCAGACGAACCTTTTTATTTTTCCAGGAAGCAGTTAGAAGAGGGGAGGAAAGTAACTCCACATTCTTTCAAAACCAATGTTAACTTATATCAAGTTACAACTGTGATTCCTATACTTTTGTCTTCTGACATTTATTTTTTCCCCTATAGGGAGATTTTGGGGTATGGTGTCTTTTCGGATAAAGGAAAAGTCTCAACCTTAGTGTCTGAGTTTGCAAAAGCTGTGCAGAGTTATTTGAAAAAAACTTTGAAGGTTCTCTCTGGAGAGAGAAAAGTAATTGATGAAAGAAGCTTAGGATTTTTTAGTAGTGGGCACCAATTACAAGAAGGAATAGAGTCTTCTTTGAGAATTATTCGCTCCGAAAAAGTGCTTAGGATTTTGAGTATTCTAATGGAGAAAGAAGTTTTTGATGACGATATAATGGAGCTTGCACTAAATAATTTAAGTATTGAAATATATCCAAATAAAAGGTTGCTTGAGGATTTTCATTCCATGATAAGAGATGAAAAACTGAGGAGAAAATATCCGATATTAAAAAAACTTTATAGGGAATTGGAAGAGCTGTTGGGAGATTTTAGTGATAAGTTTCTGCATTTTTATGTGCTTTTTCTGATAGCTATCCTTATTAATATTTTGCTTTTTGATAGGCGGTATAACTTAATAGAAAAAGATGATTTTAATAGTAAGCTTGAGAAGTTAGAAGAGCTTTTGAGACATAGAAGATTAAGGGAATCTTTCGAGGTCTTAAGAGAAGGTATTTTTATATTCACAGGAGAGAAAAAAGAAAAGGCAGTATTTGGGGATATAGATAAGATCTTAGAGATTCTTTCTCGTTTAGAAGAATTGTTAAATACTGCTGATGAGTTGTCGTCTTTTTATTATGTAATAAATGCAACTCCAGAGTACTTGAAGAAATTGAGAGATATTTTAGTGGAGATTAAAAATGAATTCGTTTTCGGTTCACCTTTCAACATAAGAGTATTAAAAGGATTTCCTACAGGTTTGGAAAGACTATTCCTTCTCTTTGCTGATATAGAAGAAGCAGTAAGGGAAGTAAGTGTAAAAGATGTTTTGCTTTTACTTGATGAGCCTGATGTTTTCTTGCATGTTGAATGGCAGAGAAAGTTTATAGCCTGTTTATCAAGATTCTTAAGTCTTTTTGATAAGAACTTTCAGGTTATTATTGCTACACATTCGCCTTTTTTAGTTTCGGACATCCCTTCTTCTAATATCGTTCTCTTAACGAAAGATAACGGAGTTAAAGTTGAAAAGTTTTCTGAGGGAGATAGAACCCTTGCTCAAAATATTTATGCTCTGCTTGATAAAGGATTCTTTTTAAAGGTAGCGATTGGAGAATTTGTAAGGCGGAAGATTGTTGAACTGTTTCAGAAACCTGGTACTTTTAGTAAAGAATATAGGGATTGGTTTGTTGAAGAGTTGGGGGATAGAATTCTGAGGATTAAACTAAAACAAAGGTTTGGAGAGCTGGGGTGATACCTTTGAGGTATTTTCCTGAAGATGTAGAGGAAGAGTATTATCAGTATGTAACTGGGGAATTTTCCTCACAGAGGAAAGTCGAAGATTGGAATAGTAGGGCTAAATTTTTTTTGTTAGGTGGCCAAAAAAAGAGAAGTTTGAAGTCTGAAATCAGAAGATTAAGGAATAAGAAGCTTAGATGCTGGTTGGAAGAGAAATTAAAAGATATCCTCGTAGGAAGACCAGATAAACTCAGAGAGTTAGGTAAAGAGTTTACATCTGAATTTTCTAAGGCCCGAGGACTTAATAGTTTGAAGAAGTTGTTTATAGACTGGTATGAGTATCTTGCTGAGAGGAGGAAAGATTTTTCTTATTCTCTTCTTAAGGTTATTGATGTGAGTACTTGTCCTTATTGTAACAGGGAATATATCCAGCTTATTTCTTCTTCTAAGGGAGGCGTTAGGCCTCATTTTGATCATTTCTTTCCGAAGTCAAAGTACTTTATCTTTTCTGTAAGTTTGTATAACTTAATCCCGTGCTGCTATTTCTGTAATATTTCGAAAGGGGAAAAGTTTTGTAAGGATTTGAAAGGTCCCTATGAAATTGATGATAGAGATTTTGTTTTCTCATATGACATAGAATTAGATGATAAAGAAATGGGAGTTTTAGCTATTAATTTAAAGGCTATAGAGAGGGGTATAAAGGGTATAAAAATTTTTACGGAATATAAGAAAAATGTAAGATATTTTCGTCTAATAGAAGCATATATGCATCATAAAGATGTCGTTGCTGAAGTGATACTGAAGTCAAGACTTTATCCCAAGGAGTATTTTAAAATGCTGGATAGTGTTCTTGAAGGTTTGTCGTTACTTGGTTCTATTTCCGAGAAAGACTGGTATAGGCTTTTCTTTTCTGCCTACGATAGGGAGAACTTTCATAGACGTCCTCTATCGAAGTTAATCTCTGATATTTATGAGGAAATAAACAGTGGGTAGTATATTTGAACTTTGCTAATCTGTGATGATTTTTATCTTCTCTACGGCTTCAACTTTCTGCTTGTCAGCTATCTTAACATATCCCATCGTTGTTATTGGGCTTGAATGCCCCATCAGTTCTTGAATGATCTGGACAGGTATTCCTCTGCGAGATAGCATTGTTCCGTATGTATGTCTCAACTGGTGAGGGGTGACGCTTGGGTCCCCAGCTTTTTTCCCTATAGACTGAACGGTCTGATAAAGTGTTTGATAGTGCACTCCCAAGGGTAGAACCTTTTGTCTGTTTTCCCAGAGCCATTCAATATATTGGTTCTTCGGTAAAGGAATACGCCTCTCTTTCCGTCCCTTCCCTCTGACTCTTATCCAAATAACTCCTTCGCTATCTTTCTCCAGACTGAATTGGTTGACTGACAGAGCCTCACTTGCTCTTAGCCCTGCCAGTCCCATCAGTATAATGGCTGCCAGCTTCCAAGGGAAGCCTTCTTTTGCTCTTTCCTCTGCAATCCTTAGCATTTTCCAGAATACTTCTTCGGAGACAGGTTTAGGGAGCTCCCTTCTGGTTTTCGGCTTTATAAAGTCCGGGACTTCTGGAAGTTCTATCTCGGAAAAGTCCCTGAGAAACTTTCTCAAGGACTGATAGGCTGCTATCGTCTGTTCCCTAACAGAGCTTGAGATGATATTTCCTATTGCGTGGGCAATTTCAGGCTTTGAAAGGGGGAGCTCCCTGTCTCCGATAGTGGAGAGGAGTTCCTTTAAACGGCGACGGTAAGCTTGAAATGTTCTGTGGGAGAGCTTGTGCAGGGCATAAGTTTCCCACTGTTCCAAAGCCTCTTTGACAGTCATTTCTTCACTGTTTCCTTCCTAAAAGAATTTTAATTTTTCCTTTGCCTCTTCTTTGTTAGAGGCGGTGAAAACTGCTGTTACTTGAGAATCCCACGCTTTTGCTTTGTTTCTTTCCCTCATAGCTTCTTCATAAGAGGAGTAGGGGCCACATGGAACCCATTCTCCTGGAGGAGGGGGATGGGTTTGTCTAAATCCGAACCAATATTTTCTTTCCATTTTTAACCTCTCTTTTACATAGATAAGTTATCTTATCTATGTGGTTTATGACCAGTTTAGGTTTGTAGTCAAGTATCAGAATTTTTGTGTAAATTTTTGTGTATTTGTAATTTTTACATTAAAATGCTAAAAGTGGTTAATTGTAAATCAATGAATTATTGACATTTCAAAAATGGAGCTTTATTAGAGATTTACTCCTCTACTAACGCATCCAATGTCATTGCAGTCCTCCAAGGTTTATAGTTTACTGTTCTTAATGAATTTATGCAGAGTTTAAAGGAACCCCACCGGCTACTAAGCCGGTGGGGGATAAGGAGAGGGGAATCTAAAGGTTTTACGCTGGCAGAGGTTGGGAAGACCACCAACCTGAATATAAAAATTTTACTGTCTGACTGAGGTGGATCCCAAAAACCGCACCACACCCTTAGTTAAAATTTTTAAACAGGAGTCCGATGAGAAAGAGAAAAAAACTACTCGCCAGAATTCAAAGCCAAGGTAGCTATTAAAGCCATCAATGGAGAAAAGACCATCTCCCAGATAGCATCAGAATTCGGCGTTCATCCAATCCTTGTAACCAAGTGGAAAAATTGATTACCGAACACCTGATGAGGTTTATTACGGGAGAAAGGTATTAACTATGAATGATAGAATAGTGGTGCAAAATTAGGGATCCACCTCAGACCTTCTTCGTCAAGGATGGTGTTATGAATAGGTTAGAACTTCTTTTAAGACTCGCCAAAGAGTTGAGAAAAATAGAGGGAGTCAAAGAGGTAGAAGGATAATATCTCGAATATATTTTATTTATGTTTCTGCTGGTTCCTAACAGTAATAAAACAACTTAGAGAGGATAAAAGATGGTTAGAGGTGAAGAGCTAAAGGCTCTTGCAAGAAAGAAGTTTCACTACTTTAAAATCCTTGAGAAAAAGCACCAAGAACTTGATGATATTATAGATAAGATGGAGAAAAAACACGTTCTAACACCTCAAGAAGAAATTGAACTTGAGAAGTTAAAAAGAGAAAGGTTAAGGCTTCGTGACGAAATGATGCTTCTTATGAAAAAAGCCCAGGAGGATCAATAAGAGATAGAATTTTTTAAAGCTCTGAATTTCCAGGTAAATAGCTTGGCTTCTTACAATAGGATTTGTATTGGTTTTCCACAGTTAAGTGGAAAACTATGTCAATTGCTGGTAGGCATTTTCCTCTGCTGAAGGAGGATATTATCATCAGTCATCAGGGAGTATTATACATTCGTTTTGTAAAGATTTTCATCTGAGTTCTTTAAAAATCTTATTTATTAGGTTCACGACTGCTTCAACAGTAAAACGCAAAAGAACCATATATCTGTTTTCGCTACACTTAACTGTACTTAGAACGAGTTTGTTGTCCGTTCCTATCTTTAACTCTGCCGGTTCAAACTTTTTACTTTATCTTGCTATTTTGTGCTTTGTCCCTATAGAAAATCAAATTAAGGAACTTCCTAATTTCATTCACTGAAATAGCCAATCCATTTCCATTAGGTGATCTACTTAGGTTAATACCGACTATTTGACCACTTTCATTAACAACAATGGAACCATCGTAGCCTGAGTTCAGATACAGGTTATGTTCAAACACTTCAAGGCCTTTTTCTTTTCTTATGTTGAGGATTTTCCCACGTTCAACAACGAATCCAAAAGTGGTTATAATGCCAGTTAATACATT